>NZ_JANNML010000220.1:0-9177 GCF_031397825.1 Nocardioides sp. | reverse complement strand
CATGACCGCCATGTACCTGCCGACGTTCTACGTCAAGCAGAAGTTCGCGATGACCACCAACCGCTACGAGCTGTTCGCGGCCAACCCGGACGGCACCTTCGGGCAGTCGATGGGCGTGGCGCAGCAGAAGCGGCTGGCCTTCAAGGAGGAGGTCACCTTCTACGCCGACGACACCATGACCCGGCCCGTCTTCAGCTTCAAGGCGCGCAAGAAGATCGACCTCAACGCCGGCTACGACATCTTCGACGAGGCCCACCACCAGATCGGGTTCTTCCGCAAGGACTTCGGCGCCAGCCTGATGCGCTCGACCTTCCACATCGAGGGGCCGGGCTACGCGGGCACCGGCCAGGAGCGCAGCCAGGCGATCGCGATCATCCGGCGCTTCACCGACATCCCCTTTCTGCCGATCCACTTCGACTTCGTCGGCGCCAACGGAGAGCCCCTCCTGGGCGTCGAGCGCCAGGGCTCGGTGCGCGACAAGTACACCGTCCACGTGCCTGACCAGCGCATCGACTTCCGCGTCGCCGCGGCAATGGCGGTCGGGCTCGACGCGCTCATGCAGCGCTAGGTCCGTGCTGTTCCCGGAGGCCCGTCGCGCCGTCGAGGCAGCGGTGGGCGAGCTGGCCGTGCACGACCCCGCCTTCGACATCGCCGCGGCACGCGCCGAGGCTCAGCGGGTTGCACAGGCCGAGCCGCGCGAGGACGTCGGTGCGGTGAGGGACGTCGCCGCGGGCGGCGTGCCCTGCCGGCTCTACGTGCCGCAGGACGCGCAGCCCGGCGTCGTCGTGCACCTGCACGGCGGCGGCTTCGTGCTCAACGACGTCGAGGTGCACGACGCCTCGGCGCGACGGCTGGCCAACCGCACGCGCACGGCCGTGCTGAGCGTCGACTACCGGCGCCCGCCCGAGCACCGCTTCCCCGCGGCTCCCGACGACGTCGACGCGGTGCTCGCCTGGGTGGCACGCGAGGGAGCGACCCACGGCCTCGACGGCCCGGCGTACGCCCACGGCGACAGCGCCGGCGCCAACCTCGCGCTCGTCGCGGCGCTGCGTCACCCTGGCCGCTTCGACGCGCTGGTGCTGATCTACCCATTCCTCGACCCCGGCCAGGGCTTCGACTCCTACCGCACGGCCGCCGACGGCTTCGGCCCGCGCGAGGCCGCCTGGTACTGGGAGCAGTACGCCAGCTGCCCGGACGACCTCACCGACCCCGACCTCGCGCCGCTGCTGTCGGACCGGCTCGGCACGCTGCCCCCGACGCTGGTGGTGACCGCCGAGCACGACCCCCTGCGCGACGAGGGCGAGCACCTCGCGGTGCTGCTCGCCGAGCAGGGGGTCGACGTCGTGGCCACCCGCTACCTCGGGCAGATCCACGGCTTCTGGCGCCACGACCGGGTCTTCCCGGCCGCCGGCCAGCTGATGCTCCAGGTCGCCGGCTTCCTCGCCGGGGTCAGGAGCCGTAGGTCTGCAGGGTGATGCGCGACGCGACGCGGGACGCGCGCTCGCAGTCACCGCCGATCGTGCAGCGCACCAGCACCTCACGGTGCTTGCCGTCCACGGCCAGGTTCATCACGACCAGGAACGCGCGGTTGCCCTCGAGCACGATCTGCTCGTTGTCGTTGAAGGCATCGCGGTAGCCGCCCGCATAGGTCCTCAGGATCCGGCCGGTGCGGACGTCGCGCATCTGCGGTGAGTAGGTCTCGTACTCGGTGGTGAGCAGCACGGAGCCGTCGCCCGAGAGGTCGAAGGGGATCATCTCGTTCTCGAACCCCCGTTTCCACACCACCCGGTCGGGCTGCGAGATCCGGCGGAGCTCGGTGCCGTCGGAGGTGGCGTTGGCGAACCAGCCGTGCCGCAGGCTCGCGAACCTGACGTCGGAGTAGCGGTTGCCCGCCTGCACCCAGACCCGCTCGAACGAGCCGTCGCCCCTCCAGGACTTGAGGACGCGCGAGCTGCCGATGAGCGCGCGGTCGGGCGTGACGTCGAGCAGGTCCCAGAACTCCTCCTCGGTCGAGGTCCACGTGCGTCGGACAGTGCCGTCGACCAGCCTCACCTTCGCCAGCCTGGTTCGGTAACGAGGGTCCGTGCTCGCGACGTAGAGCACGTCGCCGGCGATCTGCCACTCGCTGTCGCGAAAGAGGTCGCGGCGCGGCTCCCCGACGCGGACGACCCGGCCGGACGGTCGCACCCTGAGGACCGCGCTCCTCCCGGCGCCGTACGGCGCCCAGACGATCGCGTCCCGCCGCCAGGCGCCGATCAGGCGTGCGCCGCCGGTGACCTCCTCGGGTGGGGTGAAGTTCACGGTGCGGCCGCCCGGGAAGCGCACCAGGTTGCCAACCATCGAGATGACCCGCGGTGCCGGGCCGCGCTCCAGCCGGAGCGGGTGCTGCAAGGTGTCCGGTGGGTCCGCCGGCATGGGTGCGACAGCCCGGGCCGAGAGGGGCAGCAGGGTCAGGGTGAGGGCGGCGAGGACTCCCGCGGCGAGGGCGGCGAGGCGGCGGGGGTGATGAGGCACAGGATCTCCCGGCAATGATCGTGGATGGGGTGTGACGTGGGGCTCGTCCAGAAGGTGTGACGCCTGGACGGCACGTCGGGTTGTCGCCGCCGTCTGAAAAGATCTCCACCATGCGCGTCCACGTGGGATCCGACCATGCCGGCCTCGAGCTCAAGGACCACCTGGTGGCCTGGCTCGGCGAGCACGGCTACGAGCCCGTCGACCACGGTCCCTTCGTCTACGACGCCCTCGACGACTACCCCGTCTTCTGCCTGCGGGCCGCGGAGGGCGTGGCCGAGGACCGGACCGCCGGGCTCGACAGCCTCGGCGTGGTCGTCGGCGGCTCCGGCAACGGCGAGCAGATGGCCGCCAACAAGGTCAAGGGCATCCGCTCGGCGCTCGTCTGGTCGGAGGAGACCGCGGTGCTCGCTCGCGAGCACAACGACGCCGACGTCGTCTCGGTCGGCGGGCGCATGCACTCGCTCGAGGACATGACCCGCTTCGTCGAGGTCTTCCTCGCCACCCCGTTCTCGGGCGACGAGCGCCACGTGCGTCGCATCGCCCAGCTGGGCTCCTACGAGCGGACCGGTGACCTCCCGCCGCTGCCGGAGTCCGCCGTCCGTGATGCCTGACCGCGATGCCTGAGGGCCACACCCTCCACCGGCTGGCCCGCGACCTGACCGACGCCTTCGCCGGTCGCACCGTGAGCGTGGGCAGCCCCCAGGGGCGCTTCGCCGACTCCGCAGCCCTGCTCGACGGCCAGGTGCTCGAGAGCGCCGAGTCCTGGGGCAAGCACCTCTTCATCGGCTTCCCCGACGACCGGTTCGTCCACGTCCACCTCGGGCTCTACGGCACCTTCGCGGTGCACCCGGACGTCGAGGAGGTCCCCGAGCCGGTCGGCCAGGTGCGCCTGCGTCTCGTGGCTCGCGACGCCCGGGGCTCGTCGTACGCCGATCTGCGCGGCGCCACCGCCTGCGACCTGGTCACGCGCGAGCAGCGCGACGCCGTCCTGGCCCGCATCGGCCCGGACCCCCTGCGCCTCGACCAGGACCCCGGCCGGGCCTGGGAGCGGATCCGGCGCAGCCGCTCCGCCATCGGTGGGCTGCTGATGGACCAGTCGGTGCTGGCCGGCGTCGGCAACGTCTACCGAGCCGAGGTCCTCTTCCGTCACCGCACGCACCCGCTGCGCCCGGGCAACACGCTCCAGGTGAGCCGCTGGACGGCGATCTGGGACGACCTCGTGGGGCTCATGGCCGAGGGGGTGCGCACCGGTCGCATCGACACCGTGCGACCCGAGCACACGCCCGAGGCGATGGGTCGCCCTCCGAGGGCCGATGACCACGGCGGGGAGGTCTACGTCTACCGTCGCCACGGTCAGCCGTGCCTGGTCTGCGGCACGAAGGTGCGCACCGACGTGCTCCAGACGCGCAACGTCTTCTGGTGTCAGCGTTGTCAGCCCACGTTCCGCTCGCGCGCCCTACGCTGAGACCCTCCTCCCCTTCCTCCTCCTCCACGGGAACCCCATGACTGCCACCGTCGACGCCCAGAGGCCTGTCGTGGCGCCTCCGTGGCGTCGCGCCTGGCGTCTCTTCCGACGACGCGGGCTCCTGACGGAGACCCGGATCGCGCTCTGGCTGGTCCTGGCCGCCGTCGCCATCACGGGCGGGGTCGCCCTGTGGCCGGTGGACATGCCGTTCGTCGCCCTGATGCTGCCGCTGCTCGTGGCGAGCATCCTCCTGGGGCCGCGAACCCTGCCGTGGTTCGTGATCTTCCTGATGGTCCTGGTCACCGTCGCCGTCTCCCTCCAGGTCGAGATCACCCCGCGCATCGTCGCCGCCACGGCCGTGCAGTTCGCGATGGGTTCCTTCGTCCTCGCCACGAGCTTCAGACGCGCCAACCTGGGGGTCGGCGGCATGCGCGGGGAGTCGATGTTCATCGACCTGCGCGACCGCATCCTCACCCAGGGCGGCATCCCCGACCTCCCGGAGGGGTGGCTGGTCCAGTCGGCCCTCACCTCGGCCGGCGGTACGCCGTTCGCCGGCGACTTCGTGGTGGCGTCACGGCGTCCCGACGGGTCCGCGCTCGACGTCGTCGTGGTCGACGTCTCGGGCAAGGGGGAGGAGGCCGGCACCCGCGCCCTGTTGCTCTCCGGCTCCTTCGGTGGCCTGCTCGGCGCCCTGCCCCCCGAGCAGTTCCTGCCCGCGGCCAACGACTACCTGCTGCGCCAGGACTGGGACGAGGGCTTCGCCACCGCCGTCCACCTCTCGCTCGACCTGGCCAGCGGCGACTTCCAGATCCGCACGGCGGGCCACCCGCCGGCCGCGCACCGTCTGGCCGGCTCGGGGCGCTGGTCCGTGCTGCGCACCGAGGGGCCGATCCTGGGGCTCATCGACGAGGCGGAGTTCCACTGCGCGACCGGACGCCTCGGCCGCGGTGACGCGCTGCTGCTCTACACCGACGGCATGGTCGAGGAGCCTCGGCGCGACATCGACCTGGGCATCGACCGGATGCTCGGCCAGGCCGAGTCGCTGCTGCGCGGCTCCTTCGACGGAGCGGCCGCCCGCCTGACCGAGGCGCTCGGGTCGCGCGACGACGACCGGGCGATGCTGGTCGTCCACCGCACCTGACGACGGCGGGTGGCGCGGCGGTCGGGGAGTGTCCGCCCGACGGGGGCGTTTGGGGGTCTGTGCCGCCCGTGTGGCACGATGACAACCGCACATTTCACGCTCAGGAAGGGCGTGAGGTGCGACGCGCGGATGTAGCTCAATGGTAGAGCTCCAGTCTTCCAAACTGATTACGCGGGTTCGATTCCCGTCATCCGCTCCAAGGAGCTCCTCCGCACCAGCGGAGGGCGTCTTGAGCACGCAAGACGGGGCGTAGCGTAGTGGCTAGCGCGCCTGCTTTGGGAGCAGGAGACCGCAGGTTCGAGTCCTGTCGCCCCGACGCACGACCCTTTCATTCCAGATCTATGAGGAGACAACCTGTGAAGAGCGCCGTCGAGACCTTGAGCCCGACCAGGGCCAAGCTGACTGTCGAGGTGCCCTTCGAGGAGCTCAAGCCGAGCCTCGACGCGGCCTACAAGAAGATCGCCCAGCAGATCAACATCCCCGGCTTCCGCCGCGGCAAGGTGCCCCCGATGGTCATCGACCGTCAGGTCGGGCGCGGCACCGTGCTGGACGAGGCGATCAACGAGGTGCTGCCGCAGAAGTACATCGAGGCCCTCCAGGCCAACGACCTCCAGCCGCTGGCGCAGCCCGACATCGAGGTGACCAAGTTCGAGGACAACGAGACCCTCGAGTTCACCGCCGAGGTCGACGTCAAGCCGACCATCGAGCTCCCCTCCTACGAGGGCATCGAGGCCGAGGTCGAGGACGTCACGGTCGCGGACGACGACGTCGACGAGCAGGTCAAGGCCCTGCGCGAGCGCTTCGCGACCCTGACCGACGTCGAGCGCCCCGCCGCCGACGGCGACTTCGTCGTGCTCGACCTCAAGGCCGTCAAGGACGGCGAGGTCGTCGAGGGCGCCGAGGTCACCGGCATGAGCTACCAGGTCGGTCGCGGTGGCATGGTCGAGGGTCTCGACGAGGCGCTGGTCGGCCTGTCCGCCGGCGAGGACAAGACGTTCTCCTCCGAGCTCGTCGGTGGCGACCAGGTCGGCGAGGCGGTCGAGATCCAGGTCAGCATCAGCCAGGTCCAGGAGCAGGAGCTGCCGGAGTTCGACGACGACTTCGCCCAGCAGGCCTCCGAGTTCGACACGATCGAGGAGCTCTCCGCCGACGTGCGCGAGCGCCTCGGCCGGGGCAAGCGCCTCGAGCAGGCTGCCGCCGCGCGCGACGCCGTCCTCGAGGTCCTGCTCGAGAAGGTCTCCGTGCCGCTCCCCGAGAGCATGGTCACCGACGAGCTCAACGCCCGCCGACAGAACATCGAGCAGCAGCTCGCCTACGCCGGCATCTCGATGGAGAAGTACCTCGAGGACGAGGAGCAGACGGTCGAGGAGTTCGAGGCCGACCTCGACCGCCGGGTCCGCGACGCCGTCGCCGCGCAGTTCATCCTCGACGAGATCGCGAAGAAGGAGGAGCTCGGCGTCGATCAGCAGGAGCTCTCCAGCCACCTGGTGCGCCGGGCCCAGCAGTCGGGCCAGGACCCCCAGGAGTTCGCCAACCACATGTTCGAGCACAACCACATCCCGGAGATGGTCCAGGAGATCCTGCGCGGAAAGGCGCTCGCGGCGATCGTTGAGACCGCGGTCGTCAAGGACGCCTCCGGTAACCTGGTGGAGCTGAAGAACCTGCGCCCCGACGGCACCATCGGTGAGCCCGAGGCCCCCGCGGCCGAGGCCGACGAGGTGGCTGCGGAGTCGGACGAGACCCCCGCGGAGTCGGACGAGGCTCCCGCCCAGGCCTGATCCGGGCCGATCCTGGTGTGACACGGACCCTGCCGGATTGAGTGCACACCTGTGCACTCGATCCGGTAGGGTCCTGCCATGTCCGAAGCCTCCGGGGTCCCACCAGGGCCCAGCGTCATCGATGCCCTGTCGCTGCTCTCCGAGGTCGCCGGCGAGCTCGTGGTCAAGAGCGCGCGCGACACCCACTTCGCCATCGCCGACCGCGTGGGCAGCGTGGCGCGTCGCGCCACCGGCGGCACCTCGACGGTCCCCGACCTCGTCCACCGCGGCATCGCCGGAGCGGTCTACGGCGGCCTGACCGCCGGCCTCCACGCGGCCTCGGTCGGGCTGGACAGGCTCGCCGCCACCGGCGTCGGCCCCCGTCTGGAGGAGACGCCCCGCGGTCGGTTCGTCAGCTCGGCCGTCAACGGCCTGATCGGCGACACCCTGCTGCGCGACCGGCCCCAGATGGCGATCCCCATGGCCGTGCGCCTCGAGGGGCGCGACGTCGACCTCACCCACGACGCCCTCGCCTCGTCGTACCCTGACGCGAGCGGTCGCCTGGTCGTCTTCCTGCACGGCCTGTGCGAGAACGAGGCCTACTGGGACCTGCACCGCGACGACCTCCGCACGACCTACGGCGAGGCGCTGGCCGGACAGGGCTGGTCGCCGGTCTTCCTGCGCGCCAACACCGGCCTGTCGCTGCGCGAGAACGGCGTGGCGCTGGCCGCGCTGATGCAGCGTCTGGTCGACGCGTGGCCGGCACCGGTGACGCGGGTCGCCCTGGTCGGTCACTCCCTGGGCGGGCTGGTGATCCGCGCGGCCGGTGCCGTCGTCGCCGAGCCTCCGGCCTCGGGCCAGCCGTGGGCCGAGCGCATCTCCGACGTCATCACCCTCGGCACGCCCCATCTCGGTGCCCCGATCGCGTGGGGGATCGGTCACGGCAGCCGCGGGCTCGCCCGGCTGCCCGAGACGGCGGCGTTCGGTCGGATCCTCGACTGGCGCTCCGTCGGCGTCCACGATCTCGTCGCCGGGCTCGCGGAGGACGTGCCCCCGCTCCCGCACGCGCGCTACCGCTTGGTCGCGGCGACCCTCACGCAGTCGCAGCGCCACCCTGTGGGGCACGTCGTCGGCGACCTGCTGGTGCGCCCGAGCTCGGCCTACGGGCGCGACAAGCGCGGGGGCGAGCTCTTCCCGGGCGCCGACGTCCTGCACGTCGGTCGCTCCGACCACTTCGGACTGCTGAACCACCCCGAGGTCCACGCCGCCATGCGAGACTGGCTCGCGTGAGCGCTGATCGTGAGCTGCGGGTCGAGACCGTCGTCGACGCCGACCCGGACCTGGTCTGGTCACTGCTGACCGACTTCTCGCAGATGGCGCGGTGGAGCCCCGAGCTGGTGCGGATGGTGCCCCTCAAGCCGGGCGGGCTGCGCGTCGGTCAGGCCTACCTCGGCCTGAACCGCCGCAAGGCGGTGGTGTGGCCGACCCGGTCGGTGGTGGCGGTCCTGGAACCCGGGCGCAGTCTCGCCTGGGACACCCGCTCGAGCGGGGCACGGTGGATCTGGGAGCTCTCGGCCGAGGGGTCCGGCACCCGCGTCGTGCACCGCCGACCGGTGCCGACGTCGCTCACGGCGATCAGCCGTGCCTTCGCCCCGTTGTTCCTCGGCGGCAGCGACGGCCACGCCGACGAGCTCGAGCGGGGGATGGCCGAGACGGTGGCCCGGCTGAAGGCCAGCGCCGAGTCCACCTGAGGGAAATCTGCTGTCGGCGAACAGGGGCCCAATGCCCGTGGAACTGTCGGTCCTTCGGGCTAGTGTCGAGCACGTGAACCAGATTCCCAGTCCCGCAGGCTCGTCGCACGGCCCCCAGATGGGCGCGGGCGGCGGGCTCAACGTCCTCGACGACCACATCTACCAGCGGCTGCTGCGAGAGCGCATCGTGTTCCTCGGCTCCGAGGTGCGCGACCAGAACGCCAACGCGATCTGCGCCCAGCTGCTCCTGCTCTCGGCGGAGGACCCCGAGGCCGACATCTTCCTGCACATCAACTCGCCCGGTGGCTCCGTGGATGCCGGCATGGCGATCTACGACACCATGAACTACATCCCCAACGACGTCGCGACCGTCGGCATGGGCCTGGCCGCCTCGATGGGCCAGTTCCTGCTCTGCGCGGGCACCAAGGGCAAGCGCTACGCCCTGCCCCACGCGCGGATCATGATGCACCAGCCGTCGTCCGGCATGGGCGGCTCGGCCTCGGACATCAAGATCCAGGCGCAGCAGTCGCTGCACATCAAGAAGGTCCT
>NZ_JANNML010000120.1:0-13116 GCF_031397825.1 Nocardioides sp. | reverse complement strand
ACCGCGATCCTGTGCGGCACCGCCGACCGGCTGACCTCGATCGGCCACAGCCGCAAGCTCCACCAACGCATCGCGGGCTCGCGGCTGCTCGAGTGCGAGGGCGCGGGCCACATGCTCCCCATCGAGAGGCACGACCAGGTGACCGCCGAGCTCGACCAGCTGATCACGGCCGCGACCGCGCGGGCGGCGCAGCGGTGAGCCTCAGCGTCCGTCGCGTCGGCCACGAGTCGGCCGAGGTGGTCCACCACATCATCCGCGAGGCCTTCGGCAACCGACCCGCCCTCGACCCCCCTGCCGACGCCCTCCTCGAGACGGTCTCGTCGATCGCCACCCGCCTGGCCCTCAACGGTGGCCTGGTGGCCCGGGTCGACGGCGAGCCCGTCGGCACCCTCCTCTTCGACCCCGTGGGCGACACCGTCTACCTGCGCCGTTTCGGGGTGCTCCCGGCCGCGCAGGGCCACGGTGTGGCCGCGGCCATGGTCGACACCGCCGTCGAGGCGTGGATCGGGCGCGCCCGGCTCACGGTCGTGGCCCGCGAGGAGCTGCCCGGCAACATCGCCTTCTGGGAGCGCCGCGGCTTCGCCCAGGCCGACCGCCGCACGCCGTACGTCGAGCTCTCGCGCCCGCTTCCGCGCCTCTACGACGTGCCCACCGCCGACGACATGCGTGCGCTGGGCGCCAGCATCGGCGCCGACCTGCGCGCCGGCGACCTGCTCGTGCTCTCGGGCGGCCTCGGCGCCGGCAAGACCACCTTCACCCAGGGGCTCGGCGAGGGCCTCGGGGTGCGTGGGGGCGTCACGTCGCCCACCTTCGTCATCGCGCGCGTCCACCCCTCGCTGCGGGGTGGTCCTGACCTCGTGCACGTCGACGCCTACCGTCTCGGCGGCATGGCCGAGCTCGACGACCTCGACCTCGACACCTCCCTCGACCAGGCCGTCACGGTCGTCGAGTGGGGGGAGGGGATGGCCGAGACCCTGGCCGACTCCCGCCTCGAGGTGCGCATCAGCCGCTCCGACGTGGAGGCCGAGGGCGACCTCGATCCTCGCCACGTCGAGGTCGTCGGCATCGGCACCCGCTGGGTCTCCTGAGCCGCGCGGCTACCCTCGTCCCGTGCTCCTCACGTTCGACACCGCCTCGCCCACGGTCAGCGTCGCGCTCCACGACGGGGAGGACGTCGTCGTCGAGCTCGTGTCCGACCTGGCGATGAAGCACGGCGAGCAGCTGGCACCCCTGGTCGAGCAGGCCATGGCGCAGGCCGGGATCGTCCGCCAGGACCTCACCGCGATCGGCGTCGGGGTCGGGCCGGGCCCCTTCACCGGCCTGCGTGTCGGGCTGGTGACCGCTCGCACGCTCGGCTTCGTCCTCGAGGTCCCCGTCTACGGCGTCTGCTCCCTCGACGTCCTCGCCGCGGAGGCGGCCGCCACGCTGGGCGGCCGGGACTTCGTCGTCGCGACCGACGCCCGCCGCAAGGAGGTCTACCTCGCGTCCTACGACGCCGACGGCGCCCGCATCACCGGGCCGGTGGTCGCCAAGCCGGTGACGTTGGCGACCGACCTCCCGGTGGTCGGTGAGGGGGGCACGCTCTACCCCGACGACTTCCCCGGCCACACCGGGCCCGCACGGCCGAGCGCCGGGTGGCTGGCCCGCGTGGTGAGCGAGGAGCTGGCGGAGCTCTACGACCCCGAGCCGATGTACCTGCGCCGACCCGACGCCGAGGCACCGCGCTCGCCGAAGAAGGTCTCGTGATCCGCAGCGCCACCCCGGGCGACGTCACGGCGATCGCCGACCTCGAGGACGAGGCCCTGGGCGTCGACGCCTGGTCGGAGGGACTGGTCCGCGAGGGCGTCCTCGGTGCCCTGCCGACCATCCACTACCTCGTCGCCGAGCAGGACGGTGGGCTGGCCGGCTACGCCGTGGCCAGCGTCGTCGCCGACATCGCCGAGCTCCAGCGCATCGCCGTGCAGCCAGGGATGCGCCGCGGGGGCCACGCCTCGGCCCTCCTCGAGCAGGTCGTCACCCTCGCCCGTGACGGAGGGGCCGACCGGGTGCTGCTCGAGGTGCGCGAGACCAACGCCCCGGCGCTGGCCTTCTACGCCAGCCGCGACTTCGTCGAGGTCGACCGCCGCCCGCGCTACTACCGCGACGGTGCGACCGCCCTGGTGATGCGACGTGCGCTCGGTCCGGCCTGCGGGGGAGGATGATCGCGTGAAGCACGAACCCCTCGTCCTCGGCATCGAGACCTCGTGCGACGAGACCGGTGTCGGGATCGTCCGCGGCCACACCCTCCTCGCCGACGCCGTGGCCAGCAGCGTCGAGGAGCACGCCCGTTTCGGCGGCGTCGTGCCCGAGGTCGCCAGTCGCGCCCACCTCGAGGCCATGGTGCCCACCATCGAGCGCGCCTGCGACACCGCCGGGATCGCGCTGCACGATGTCGACGCGATCGCGGTGACCAGCGGGCCGGGGCTCGCCGGTGCCCTCCTCGTGGGTGTCGCGGCCGCCAAGGCGCTGGCCCTGGGGCTCGGCAAGCCCATCTACGGCGTCAACCACCTCGCCGCCCACGTCGCCGTCGACCAGCTCGAGCACGGTCCGCTGCCCGAGCCGTGCCTGGCGATGCTCGTCAGCGGTGGCCACTCCAGCCTGCTGCGCGTCACCGACGTGACGGTCGGGGTCGACCCGATGGGCGCCACCATCGACGACGCGGCCGGGGAGGCCTTCGACAAGGTCGCCCGGCTCCTGGGCCTGCCGTTCCCGGGAGGCCCCCACATCGACCGGGTGGCACGCGACGGCGACAGCGTCGCGATCGACTTCCCGCGGGGCCTCTCGAGCCGACGCGACCTCGAGCGGCACCGCTTCGACTTCTCGTTCTCCGGGCTCAAGACCGCGGTCGCCCGCTGGGTCGAGGCCCGTGAGCGCTCCGGCGAGCCGGTCCCCGTCAACGACGTCGCCGCCAGCTTCCAGGAGGCGGTCTGCGACGTCCTGGTGCGCAAGGCGCTCGACGCCGCGTCCAGCGAGGGCATCGAGGACCTGCTCATCGGGGGTGGCGTGGCGGCCAACTCGCGGCTGCGCGCGATGGCCGAGGAGCGGGCCGCTCGGCTGGGCATCCGGGTGCGGGTGCCGCGGCCCGGTCTGTGCACCGACAACGGCGCCATGGTGGCGGCGCTCGGGGCCGAGATGGTGGCGCGGGGGCGCACCCCGTCGTCCCTCGACCTGCCCGCCGACTCGAGCCTCCCGGTCACCACGGTCCTGGTCTGACGCGCGAGGAGGCCCTGCCCATCGGGCAGGGCCTCCTCGTGTCCGACCAGCCGGTGGACCTGGCCGGTGCGTCAGTCGATGACGCCCGGAGCCGCGTCGGCGTCGTCGATCCAGTCCTGGCCGTCGTCGAACAGGTCGCGGTCCTCGCCACGTCCGTCCTTGTCCTTGCCGCCTCGACGACCCGCAGCCGCCCCGGCGCCCGCAGCGGCCTTGCCGCCACGTCGTCCGCCTGCGCCACCACCGGCGCCGGCTGCTCCGCGGCCGCCGGCCCCACGACCACCGGAGGCGCCGCGCCCGGCGCCACCACCCGGCGTACGTGCTCCGGAGCCGCGGCCCGTGGCGCTGCCGGGGCTGGCCGCCCCGCGGCTCAGAGCGCCAGGCGCTCCGGCACGGCCCGTGCTGCCGATCGGTCGCACGGGTGACGCGCCGGCGCTGCTCGAGGAGAACAGCCCGCCGCGGATGCCCTGAAGGGCAGCGCCAGCCAGCCCGCCACCGGCGATCGCGCCGATCGACGGACCGACCAGCCCACCCGAGGGGGAGACGGTCGAGACGCCGGTCGGGCTGAGCGTGGGGAGCTCGGACACCGGGGTGGGCATCGAGGTGGGCACCGGTGTCGCCACGGGCGGGAGCGGCTCGACCACCGGGATCGGCGTGGGCGGCAGCGGAGGCTGCGGCGTGAGGGTGCAGATCGGCGTCTCCGGCTCCGGGGGGCGGGGCGGTCGCGGCGGTCGCGGCGGATCGTTGTCGTCCCGGACCTCCCCATCGCCGCCCGTCGGCGGGCGACGGGTGCCCGGAGGTGTCGACGTGGTCGGGGGAGTGGAACCACCCGGACCGTCGCTGCCGCCCGGGGGAGCGAAGCTCTCGCCGTGGATCTCCTGCATGGTCTTGGTGGACTCGGCGAAGTCGGTGTCGATGCGATCGGCCCACTGGCGGGCGATGTTCTCGCGCGAGTTGTAGGAGCCCGTGAACGCGTCGACCAGCGCCTGGTGGTCCGACGCGGCCGTCACGTCCGCGTCGTCCTGGGGGCCGGGCTGGGGGTGGTAGGGACCGGGGTCGGGCGCCTGGGGGTAGTAGCGGTTCATCTCCGACTGCCCGGCGCGGGCCGCCATGATCGCGTTGGACGCGACGCCGAGGGCCTCGCTGCCGCGGGCGAGCTCCTGGGACTTGCCGCGCATGCCCTGGGCGGACGTGCGGAACGCCTGGGCCATGGCGGGCCCCGTCTGGCCCCCGATCGTCTTCTCCGCCGCAGCCGCCTTCTCGAGTGCGTCCGCGACGTTGACGAGCAGCTCGGCACAGCGCAGCCACTCGGTGGAGCCGTTGCCGACGGCGACGTCGGAGGCGCCCGCGAGGGCCTTGTCCAGCCGCTGCTGCTGGGGACCGGTGATCATCGGTTGCCTCCCGCGGGCACGTCGCAGCTGGTGTTGGTCGTGACGTCGGGCTGGGCCAGGCACGGGGCGAACGTGTCGACCACCGTCCGGATCCCGCGGGAGTCGTCCCCGGAGACGACGTCCGCCGTCTCGACGCCCGTGACGAAGGTGTCGATGCCCTCACGGAAACCGCTGAGGCCGGTGACCATGTCGGTCATGGCGTCGCGGACCTTGCCGTGGGCGACGTCGGTGTGGAAGGCGAGGGTGGTGCCCCACTCGGAGCCTCCGAACGCCGTCTGACGGACCGGCTCCAGGGGGAGCGCGAGCCCGTCGATGCTGCTGTCGAGGATGCTGACGATGGCCTTGATCGTGGCCTCGTCGACCTCGATGCCCTGCAACATGCCTTGGATGGCGTCGACGGTGATGGCGACCGTCGCCCCCGCCGACGCGCTGGTGATGGCCGTCGTGGCCGTCGTGTAGTCCTGCTCGTCCGCCATGAGGCGCTCCACTCTTGCGGGCTCGGTCTTTACCTTGCCCCAGCGGCTTACCCGTGCCCCCTCGGGCCCAAACATCCCTCGTCGGTGTTCGGTGGAGCCGTTATCGTGGCCGCGCACCAACCGCCCCACCATCTGTCGAGGAGTTCGTCGTGAAGCGCAGTCTCGGGTCCCTGGCCGGGTGTGCCGTCCTGGTCCTCACCTCAGCCTGCTCCGGGGGTGGGGACGACCCCGCCCCGAGCACCGGCAGCACCGGCGCCAGTCCGGGGGAGAGCGCTCCGGCAGCGGGCGAGCCCACGACCGAGCCGTCCCCCGAGGAGCCGGAGACCCCGGAGGTCGAGCCGGCCTCGGGACCCGACCTCACCCAGACCAACCTCTCCGTCCGCGCGCCCGAGGGCTGGACGCTGACCCGTGAGGGCGACCCCTTCTCGGGTCAGGCGAGCGAGGGCCTGTCGTCGATCTTCGTGACGGAGATCGAGGACTTCGGTGACGGGGTCCTGTCGATCCAGCAGCAGGCGGAGATCGCGCAGAACTCGGGGTCCTACCTGATGAAGCCGAAGATCCTCGAGCCCGTGGAGATCGACGGTCGTGAGTGGTACCACGTCGCGGGGCCGACCGACCGGGTCCGGCACGTCGATGCCTTCGGGACCTCCGAGGACGGGCTCTCCTACTCGGTCGACATCGCGCTCAACCGGGCCACCTTCAGCCCCGCCCAGCGGCAGGAGCTGGTCGACGCGGTGCTGGCCTCGATCAGCATCGGCTGATCCGGTGCGGCGGCTCAGTAGCCGTTGAGCAGGACGTGCGTGGGGCTCGTGTCGTCGCCGCCCTGGCTGGAGCGTGGGGTGACGCGCTCTGACCCGCCGTCGGTGCCGATCCTCCAGATGCTCGATCCGCGTCGGTCGAGGACCAGGGCGAGCAGCGTCTCGTCGTCGAGCCAGGTCTGGGTGACGACCACGCCGTCGGCAGGGTCGAAGCGCGCCACCTCCTCCTCGGTGGCGGTGTCCACCAGCGCGACGTAGGCGTTGCCGGGGCCGTCGAGGTAGGCGTGGGTGGTGGCCACGACCGAGCCGGCCGGGTTGAGATCGAGGAGGAAGCGGTCGCAGGTGTCCCAGAGGTACGCCGCCGAGGTGACGTCGTAGAGCCCGTTGCAGGAGCCCAGGTCCTGGGAGGCCTGCTGCACCGTGACCAGGCCGGAGCCCGAGGCGTCGCTGACCGCGACGCCGGGCGTGTCCCCCCGGACCACGAGCTCGTCGGTGCCGTCCGAGGACGCGACCCGCGGAGGGGACACCCCGTCGCCGGCGTTGTAGAGCACCCGGCACTCGTCCTCGGGGCCACAGGTGGGGCCGCCGACGATCGCGACCGGGTCGACGGTGAAGACGCCGACGGGCAGCCCGGAGGCGATGGCCGTGCGGCCGTCCTCACCCGCGGCGGGGTCCCACATCGTCATGAGGTCACCGTCGGGCTCGACGAAGGCGACCACGCTCCGGTCGTCGCTGACGGCGAGACCGCTGGTGATCTCGATCGACTCGGAGACCTCACCGGAGGGGGAGACGACGTCGATGAAGTGGCGGCCGGTGTCGGCGTCGTCGCGGACGCCGAGCAGGGTCTCGTCGAGGACGGCGCCGCCGCGGTAGGCGGTGCCGAGGTCGACGGTGGTGCCGTCGGGGTGCACCCAGGTGCGGCCGTCGAGGTAGTCGAGGCCGATCGCGTCAGCGGTCGGGACGGGGGCGGGGGTGACGCCGTCGGTGGCGCGGGTCGGCGGGGCCGAGGGCGAGGTGGACGAGGTCGCTGGGCCGGGGGCCGAGTCGGTGTCACCCAGGCCCTGCCCGGAGATCACGGCGATCGGGACGACCACCGCGGCGCTGGCGAGGACGGCGCCGGCGACGGCCAGCCGGCGGGTGCGCCGGATGGAGCCGGCGCGGCCCTTCACCTGGTCCAGCGCGAACGGTGCGTCGTCGAGACGGCGGGCGCGCTGGTCGAGCTCCTCGCGCATCAAGGACTCCCAGTCGTGGTCGCTCATCGGTCCTCCTCCCGCTGCACGGGGTCTAGGTCGGCGGGGACGCGGTCGCGCAGGGTGGCGATCGCGCGGCTGCACTGGGACTTGACGGTGCCGACCGAGACGCCGAGCAGGTCGGCGGTCTCGGCCTCGGTCAGCTGTTCGTAGTAGCGGAGCACCACGACGGCACGCGCCTTGGGCGGCAGGGACTGCACGACCGCCCAGAGCGCGGCGCCCAGCCCCTCGTCGTACGCGTCGGTGACGGGCACGTCGGGGAGCACCTCGGTGGCGAACTCACGCTTGCGCCAGCCGCGACGCCACAGCGAGTTGTTCTCGTTGACCATGATCCGGCGCACGTAGGCATCGACCGAGTCGCGGTCGCGGACCTTGTCCCAGGCGAGGTAGAGCTTGGCCAGCGACGTCTGGAGGACGTCCTCGGCCCGGTGCCTGTCGCCGGTGAGCAGGTAGGCGGTGCGCAGCAGGCTCGGCTGCCGGGCATGGAGGTAGGCCGTGAACTCGGCGTCGCGCGCCTCGGCCCTGGCACCCATCTGCCCAGTGTGGCCTGCGCCCGGTGCGGGGGGCTGCAGGGTCGCGGTCGCGTGCTTCACGTGTCCAAGACGCGAGGTCGCTCCCGATGGTTGCAATCTCGGCCACGGAGATTTTCCTGCCCGCCGACGCGGCGCCAACCAGAGCATCAATACGGTGTGGACGAACCACCACGAGAGTCGAAGACGAAGGGGACACCATGCAGCAGGTCAAGGCGGTCGTCGCGCTGTCCAAGGGAGCACCGGTCGAGGTGGTGACGATCAACGTGCCCGACCCCGGTCCGGGCGAGGCGGTCGTGAAGGTGCAGGCGTGCGGGGTGTGCCACACCGACCTGCACTACCGCGAGGGCGGGATCAACGACGACTTCCCCTTCCTGCTGGGCCACGAGGCGGCCGGCATCGTCGAGGCGGTCGGCGAGGGCGTCACCTCCGTGGCGGCCGGCGACTTCGTGATCCTCAACTGGCGCGCGGTCTGCGGTGACTGCCGCGCCTGCAACCGCGGCGAGCCGCAGTACTGCTTCGCCACGCACAACGCCACCCAGAAGATGACCCTCGAGGACGGCACGGAGCTGTCCCCGGCCCTGGGCATCGGCGCCTTCGCCGAGAAGACCCTCGTCGCCGCGGGCCAGTGCACCAAGGTCGACCCGTCGGCCCGTCCGGCCGCGGTCGGCCTCCTGGGCTGTGGCGTGATGGCCGGCCTCGGTGCCGCGATCAACACCGGCAACGTCACCCGTGGCAAGTCCGTCGCCGTCATCGGCTGCGGCGGCGTGGGTGTCGCCGCGATCGCCGGCTCGGCGCTGGCCGGTGCGTCGCCGATCATCGCGGTCGACATCGACGCCAAGAAGCTCGAGCTGGCGACCAGGATGGGCGCCACGCACGTCGTCAACTCCTCCGAGACCGACCCGGTCGAGGAGATCAAGCGCATCTGCGCCGAGACCTACGACGGCGCCGAGGGCGCCGACGTGGTCGTCGAGGCCGTGGGTCGCCCCGAGACCTGGAAACAGGCGTTCTACG
This sequence comes from Nocardioides sp., assembly GCF_031397825.1. Lineage (GTDB taxonomy): Bacteria > Actinomycetota > Actinomycetes > Propionibacteriales > Nocardioidaceae > Nocardioides. Next base: position 4,448 of record NZ_JANNML010000120.1, on the reverse strand, counting down.
CCCGCGACCTCGCCGGCACCGTCGTCCTGGTCGGCGTGCCCACGCCGGACATGAAGGTGCCCGAGCTGCCGCTGATCGACGTCTTCGGTCGCGGCGGCTCGCTCAAGTCCAGCTGGTACGGCGACTGCCTGCCCTCCCGCGACTTCCCGATGCTCGTCGACCTCTACCAGCAGGGTCGGCTCGACCTCGACGCCTTCGTGACCGAGGAGATCGGCATCGGCGACGTGGAGGCCGCCTTCGAGCGGATGCACCACGGCGACGTGCTGCGCTCGGTCGTGATCGTCTGATGACCGGCCCGACCAGGATCGACCACGCGGTCTCGTCCGGCAGCTTCAGCCTCGACGGCGAGACCCACCAGGTCGACAACAACATCTGGGTGGTCGGCGACGACACCGAGTGCGTCGTCATCGACGCCCCGCACGACGTCGACGACATCCTGGCGCTCGTGGGGGACCGCACGGTCAAGGCGATCCTGTGCACCCACGCGCACGACGACCACGTGCGCGTGGCCCCCGCGCTGCGCGTGGCCGTCAACGGGGGCTCGGGTGCGCCCATCATGCTGCACCCGGCCGAGAAGCCGCTGTGGGAGCTGACGCACAGCGACGAGCTGTGGGACCTCGACCTGGCCGACGGCTTCGAGCTCACGGTCGGCGGCACCACGCTGCAGGTGCTGCACACGCCCGGACATGCCCCGGGCGCGGTGTGCTTCCTCGCCTCCGACCTCGGCTGCGTCTTCACCGGCGACACCCTCTTCAACGGGGGGCCGGGAGCGACCGGTCGTTCCTTCAGCGACGCCGACCTGATCGTGGAGTCGATCCGGGCAAAGCTCTTCGCGCTGCCCGACGACACGGTCGTCCACACCGGTCACGGGGACGACACCACGATCGCGGCCGAGAAGGCCACGATCGGCCTCGGCCGAGGCTGAGCCGGGGTCCGCGCCAGCAGCAGGTCAGAACGGCTGGACCAGCAGGCAGGTGCCCTGGCCGGCGACACGCGTGAGCACGATCGTGCCCTCGTCCTCACCGGCCAGGGCGAGCCGCTTGCGCAGCAGCTCGGGCACCACGTCGACCCCGCGCTTCTTGATGGTGAGCCGGCCGATGCCACGCTCGCGCAGTGCCGCCCTGAGCGGCTTCTCGCGGTAGGGCAGCTCCTCCAGCACCCGGTAGCCCCGGGCGAAGGGTGTCTGGAAGGACGCGTCGGAGGTGACGTAGGCGATGTGCTCGTCGACCAGCCCACCGCCGACCCCCGCCGCGACCGCGGTCACGAGACCGGCCCTGATCACGGCGCCGTCCGGCTCGTAGAGGAAGCCCCCCACCTCCCGCACCTCGCCCCCCGGGTCGTCCTCGTCGGTCAGCGTGGCCAGCCCGCCGTCGCCGATCACGGTCGCGCGACGACGCGTCGTCGCGAGCCGTCCGGACCAGAGCGCGGCCTCCTTCACCTCGCCGTGGTCGCTGACCCACTCGGCCTCCACGCCGTCGGGCACCAGGTCGTGGGGGATGCCGGGAGCGACCTTGACGCAGGAGTCGCGCCGCAGCAGCCCCTCGACGAAGGGCCACGGCGGCGTCCAGTCGTCGACGTCGAAGGACCGGCCGCGTGCCGAGCGCCTGGCGGGGTCGGCGAAGGCGACGTCGAAGGGCGAGGTGTCGAGCTGGGTCGCGTCGGCGACGCCGACCGCGCCGGAGAGCTCCAGGGCCGCCAGGTTGGCCTCCGCCACCGCGACGCGCACGGGGTCGAGGTCGACCCCGGCCACCACGATCCCGACCTTGGAGGCCGCGAGCAGGTCGCCGCCGATGCCGCAGCCGAGGTCGATCAGCGAGGCGGTGCGGAAGGCGGCCAGCCGTCCGGCCCGGTGGCTGGCCACGACCGCGCGGGTGGCCTGCTCGAGGCCGTCGGGCGTGAAGTACATCAGCGCGGCCTCGTCGCCGAACTTGGCCTGCGCCCGTCGGCGGAGCCGCACCTGGGTCAGGGCGGCGGCGGCGTGCTCCGCGGTCGCCGTACGACGCAGGGTGGTCTGGGCGCGCAGCGGGTCCTCGTCGGCGAGCGGGGTCGCCTGCGCGAGCAGGCGCTGACCGTCGTCGGTCAGCAGCCAGCGGAAGGCGTCGAGGTCCACGGCGTGATCCTGTCAGGCCGGGTTTGGTGCCGAGCGGCGGGCGGAACGCTCGGGACATGCTGCGACCCGCCGTCATCGTCCTCACCGCCCTGCTGACCCTCACTGCGTGCACGGGGGGCGACGAGACCGACGACCTCCCCGCGGCGTCCGTGGGCACCGTGCTGCCGGTCGGGCTGCCCGGCTCGGTCGAGGGACGGCACAGCTATGTCGTGCTGCCCACCTCCCGCTACGACTTCCTCGTGAGCACCCCCCGGACCAGCGTGGACACGATCACGGCCGGCGACGCGGGCATCAGCCCGGAGGCGAAGGAGGACACGCGATTCGTCCTGGTGGAGTGGAGCCTGTCCGGCGTGCCGGGCGACACCTTCGTCATGGAGCCACCGGCTGACGTGTCGCCACGGCTGACGCTGCTCGCCGACGGTGAAGCGCACGACCTCGGCGCGCTGGACCAGGAAGGCATCTCGGCGGCGGCCGTCGTGGTCGCGGCCGACGTCGACGACGTGTCCCTCGAGATCGAGTACGACGGCCTCACCCAGGTCATCGAGGACGCCTACGGCGACACCCGGGCCGACGGACCGAACGCGCTCTACCACGAGGCGGTGCGACTCGGTCTGACCGAGTGCCCGCCGGTCCCGCTCTCGGGTGACGACCCCCGGGTCCGGTTCTTCGGCACCGAGGTCGCGGGCCGGGTGGCCACGCCCGTGCCCTACTACGGACCCCTGGGCTGGGCGCCGCCCGGCCGCGAGTGGGTGGTGGCCCGGGTGTCCACGCGCGCGCCCTTCGCCGGATGGGACGGGCTCGACTACGTCTCCTACGAGACGACCTCCGACGTGCGCGTGAGGCTCGACGGTGCTGCGCCGGTCGAGCTGTTCCCGGCCGAGGAGGGGGAGGCCGCCGGTCCGCACGACGACGGGTCCTGGTCGGCGGTCGCCGTGTTCGACGTCGAGGAGATCGGCGGCGATGGCCCGCTGGATGTGCGGCGGGTGCTGGTCGCCACCCCTGAGGACGACGACGAGGCGGACGCGGCCGGAGCGCCGCAAGAGATCCGACGGGTCCAGACCTGCACCCTCTGACGCCAGGATCCCGGACCACGGCTGGCACTCCTCCGGGGTGAGTGCTAGTTTCTGACTGGCACTCTCACCATGAGGGTGCCAGAGCTTGCAGGCGTAGTGCGACCCCCGCGACGGCGTACCGCTCCGAGCAAGCCCCAACGTGGGGAGGACGCCGTCCTCCCAGTCAGTTCAACCCCAGAGTCAGAGAAAGTGGAGGTCGGCATCGTGTCGGTCAACATCAAGCCTCTCGAGGACCGGATCGTCGTCAAGCCCCTCGAGGCCGAGCAGACCACGGCCTCGGGCCTGGTCATCCCGGACACCGCCAAGGAGAAGCCCCAGGAGGGCGAGGTCCAGGCGATCGGCCCCGGCCGCGTCGACGACAACGGCAACCGCGTCCCGCTGGACGTCGCTGTCGGTGACAAGGTCATCTACAGCAAGTACGGCGGCACCGAGGTCAAGTACGCCGGCCAGGAGTTCCTCATCCTGTCCGCCCGCGACGTCCTCGCCGTCGTTTCCTGATTTTCACCGGGTCGTGTGCCTGAGGCCGTGCTGACGCGCGCTCTCGGGCACACGACCCGAACTCATTGAAGGAGCACCATGCCCAAGATCCTGGAGTTCGACGAGAACGCCCGCCGCAGCCTCGAGCGCGGCGTCGACGCTCTCGCCAACGCCGTCAAGGTGACGCTCGGCCCCAAGGGCCGCTACGTCGTCCTCGACAAGAAGTGGGGCGCCCCGACGATCACCAACGACGGCGTGACCGTCGCTCGTGAGATCGAGCTGGACGACCCGTTCGAGAACCTCGGCGCCCAGCTGACGAAGGAGGTCGCCACCAAGACCAACGACGTCGCAGGTGACGGGACCACCACCGCCACCGTGCTGGCGCAGGCGATGGTCCACGAGGGCCTGCGCGCCGTCGCCGCCGGCGCCAACCCGATGAGCCTCAAGCGAGGCATGGACAAGGCCACCGCCGCTGTCGGCGAGGCCCTGCGCGAGGCCGCCCGCGACGTCGACTCGGTCGAGGACATGGCCTCCGTGGCCACGATCTCCAGCCGTGACGCCCACATCGGTGACCTGCTCTCGCAGGCCTTCGACAAGGTCGGCAAGGACGGTGTCATCACTGTCGAGGAGTCCAACACCATGGGCACCGAGCTGGACTTCACCGAGGGGATGCAGTTCGACAAGGGCTACATCTCGGCCTACTTCGTCTCCGACCCGGAGCGCATGGAGGCCGTGCTCGACGACCCCTACATCCTGCTGCACCAGGGCAAGATCTCGGCGATCGCCGA
>NZ_JANNML010000061.1:0-11740 GCF_031397825.1 Nocardioides sp. | reverse complement strand
TGCGGAGAGCAGCCGCGGCAGGTCGAGGTAGGCCGCATAGCTGAGCTGGTCCTCGAGGTCGGTGAGGATCCCCTCCTCGAGGCGCCGGGTGTTGTCGTCCATGGTCCGACCCTAGGGCGTGACCTGGGGGTCGGCCCTAGGACCACCGTCGTAGCGTCGGGCCGAGAGCACCCCGTCCCGACGCAGGAGGCAACACCCATGGAGCTGTCCGGAGCACGTGTGCTGGTCGTCGGTGCGACCGGCGTCCTCGGCGGGCTGACCACCCGCGCACTGGTCGACGCGGGCGCGCAGGTCGTCGTCACCGGTCGCGACTCCGACCGGCTGGGTGAGGTCGCCGCCGTGACCGGCCACGACCCGATCACGCTGGACGTCGTCGACGTGGAGGCCTGCGCGGCCGCCGTGGACGCCGCGGGCGCGGCCCTGGGCGGGCTGGACGGGATCGTCGTCGCCACCGGGGTTCCTGCCTTCGGGCCTGCCACGGAGACCGATCCGGCCGTCGCGGAGGAGCTCTTCGCGGTCAACACGCTCGGTCCGATGGCGCTTGTGCGCGCCGCCTCACGTCACCTCGACGGCGGCGTCGTGGTGGTGCTCTCCGCGATCCTGGCCGACCTGCCGACCAACCAGATGGCGGAGTACTCCGCGTCGAAGAGCGCCCTGTCGGCCTGGCTGGGCGTCGTACGGCGGGAGAACCGCCGGCGCTTCCACGTCATCGACGTGCGCCCACCCCACCTCGACACCGGCCTGTCCGACCGGGGACTGGCCGGCACCCCGCCGCGCCTGCCCGAGCCCCTGGCCGGCACGGTCGTGGTCGACCGGGTCCTCGACGCCATCCGCGCCGACGCGTCCGAGGTCGTGTGGGACGCCAAGGCCAAGGAGCTCGTCGTCCGCTGAGTAGGGTCGCAGGCATGCACCGACTGACGATCGAGTACACCGCGCCCGCCGACGTCGAGGCCTTCGAGGCCCACTACCGCGACGTCCACGTCCCGCTGGTGAACGGCCTTCCCGGACTGCGCCGCTTCGTCACGTCGCACCCCCGCGGCCTCGGCGGGGACGCTCCCTACCTCGTCGCCGAGCTGTGGTTCGACGACGCCGAGACGATGGCGAGCGCGCTGAGGACGCCCGAGATGGGCGCGACGGCGACCGACGCCGATGCACTCTGCGCCGCGACCGGGGTCGCCAGCCGGCTGATGTTCACCGGGGACCTGGTCGACCACCTGTAGGCCGACCACCGGGAGGCCCGAGCCGCGCGCAGGTCAGTCGCGCTCGAGGTGGATGTCGTACTGCGCGAGCTTGCGGTAGATCGTCGCGCGGCTCATGCCGAGCTCGGCGGCGGCGTCCTTCATCACGACGCCGGGTCTCGAGAGCACGCGCACGATCTCCTCGCGCTCGAACTCCTCGATCCGCGTCAGCCGGTGGGTCGAACCGGACAGCACCTCGGCCGGCAGGTGCCGAACGTCGACCACGTCGCCGCGCATGACCGCCTGACGCACGACCCGCAGCAGCTGCTCGACGTTGCCCGGCCACCGGTGCTGGGTCAGCGCCCGCTCGGCACCGGTGGTGAACGCCACCTCCCGACCTCGCGTACGACGAGCCACCTGCCGCGCCAGGGGCATCACGTCGTCGAGGCGCTCGCGCAGCGGCGGCACCTCCACCACGGTGTCGACGAGACCGGCGAGTGCCGCAGGGATGTCCTCGAAGCGCTGGGCGGTGAGCGAGAACGCCACGGAGTGACCCAGCGCGCGACCGCTGTCGCCGGCGCAGCGCAGCACCAGGTCGCGCAGCCGCTCGGCCACCCAGGCGGGCAGGGCGTCGACGTCGCGCACGACGACCGCGGTGTGCTCCTTGCCCAGCTCCGGCGTCCACAGCCCGAGCCAGGCCTCGACGTCCTGGGGAGCCGGCGGGCTCGCCGAGAGGATGCGGTCGCGCGGTCGCGTCAGGCGCTCCGCCTGGGCCAGCACCGTGCTGCGGCCCGATCCGGGCTCGCCCACCGCGGCCACAACCATCCCGTCCGTGAATGCCTGGCGGGCCCGGAGCAGCGCCTCGCTCCAGCTGCCGGAGAGGTCCTGCAGGGTGCCGGCGCCGGGCTCGAGCCGGGGCACCTCGACACGAAAGACCTCCCCGCGCGGCACCGGGCGCGGATGACGCCCCTGCGACCGTGCCAGCATCAGCGCAGCCGTGTTGCCGGCGGCCGACTGCGCCAGCGCGAGCAGCAGGTCGCTCGAGGAGCGTGACCAGGTGGTGAGGTTGACGGCACCCTCGAGGTGGCCGGTGAGCGGGTCGAGCACGGGCACGGCCGCGCAGGTGTAGGTCGTGAGGCTCAACGAGTAGTGCTCCTCCGCGCGCACCACCGTCGGCGCCCGGTCGGCCAGCGCCAGCCCGAGACCGTTGGTGCCGGCCTCACGCTCGGAGTAGGCGAACCCCGGCGCCAGGTGCACCTTGTCGAGGGCCCGCAGCAGGTCGGTGTCGCCACTGAAGCGGTTGAGCACCAGCCCCTCGGCGTCGGTGAGCATCAGGCTGATCGGCTCGTTGGCCAGGGAGCGGTGCAGGCCCGTCAGGACCTCGCGACCGCACTGGAAGAACAGCGACTCGTCGTCATAGCTGCCGGTGAAGACCGGGTCGATCGACTCCAGCGGCACCCCGTAATCCTGGCTTCGCTGCCACGAGGCGACCAGTCGGTGGGGCACCCGGTCGAGCGGCCCGTCGTAGAGACGGGCCCGGTCGGGCAGGTCGGTCTCGGACATCCAGGGCTCCTCCGGGGCGTGTGACCGACGTTACATTCAGGGCCCGCGCGACGACACCCCCCGCTGTCTCACATTGAGACACCGGCGGTCTCAGATTGAGACGTCGCACCCGACCACGAGGCCCCCGGTCCGTCCTACGTTCTGCTTCGAGAGCCGTGACGCCCGTCACGTTCGATCGGAGGCCTGACGCATGTACACCAAGGACGGCGAGAGCTACTTCATCGTCGACGCCCACATCGCCCTGTGGGACGCCCGCCCGGAGAACCAGCGCAACATCCACGGCAAGCAGTTCATCGACTGCTTCTACGACTACCACCGCAACCTCTCGCCCGAGTCCGAGGTCTGGTCCTACGAGGACTACCTCTACCAGGGCGGCGAGCGCCTGATGAAGGACCTCTTCACCGACGGCTACGTCGACCACGCGATCTTCCAGCCGGCCTACCTCAGCGAGTTCTACAAGACCGGTTTCGGCCAGTCCGAGGAGGCCCACGCACTCAGGCAGGCCAACCCGGGCAAGCTGACCTACAACCACAACTTCGACCCCCGCAACGGCGAGCAGGGCCTCGAGCAGCTGCACGCCGACGCCGAGCGCTTCGGCCTGAAGGGCGTCAAGCTCTACACCGCCGAGTGGCACGGCGAGTCGCGCGGTTGGAAGCTCGACGACCCGTGGGCCTACCGCTACTTCGAGGCCTGCCGCACGCTCGGCATCACCAACATCCACGTCCACAAGGGCCCCACGATCCGGCCGCTGGACCGCGACGCCTTCGATGTCGCCGACATCGACCACGTCGCCTCCGACTTCACCGACCTGAACTTCATCGTCGAGCACGTCGGGCTCCCCCGCCTCGAGGACTTCTGCTGGATCGCCACCCAGGAGCCCAACGTCTACGGCGGTCTCGCGGTCGCGATGCCGTTCATCCACACGCGCCCCAAGTACTTCGCCCAGATCATGGGCGAGCTCATGTACTGGATCGGTGAGGACCGGATCATGTTCTCCTCGGACTACGCGATCTGGACGCCGAAGTGGCTGGTCGAGAAGTTCGTCGACTTCCAGATCCCCGAGGAGCTCGGGGAGTACGCCCCCCTCACGACCGACCAGAAGAAGAAGGTCCTGGGGCTCAACGCCGCCAAGCTGTACGACCTCGAGGTCCCGCCCGAGCTGCGGCTGCCCGACGCCGACGAGACCGCCACCGGCCCGCGTCAGCCCGAGGCGGCCGACCTGGGCGCCGAGATGGCCTCGGTCTGACATGACCGCGACCCTGACACCACCCGACCTCGCGCAGGAGGCGTACGACGCCCTCGCCGTCGTCCTCGACCCCGAGCTGGACGAGCCCATCACCGACCTGGGCTTCGTGCGCTCGCTGGTGGTCGACGGCACCGACGTGGTGGCGCACCTGCGCCTGCCGACGTCGTTCTGCTCGCCGAGCTTCGCCTACCTCATGGCCTCCGACACCAAGGACGTGCTCGTGGCGCTGCCCTGGGTCGGACGGGTCGTGGTCGAGCTCGACGACCACCACGACTCCGACCAGATCAACGCCGGCCTCGCCGCCGACGCGGGCTACCGCGGGACCTTCCTGCACGAGGCAGAGAAGGACCTGGAGGAGCTGCGCACGACCTTCCGTCGCAAGGCCCACACGGCCGCGATGGAGCGCTGCCTCACGCGGCTGCTGCGCGCTGAGCCCGACCGGGCGCTGGAGTCCGTCGGCACGGTTGCACTGTCCGACCTGCCCCGCGACGACGCGACCACCGCGGCGCTCCTGCGGCGCCGGGCGGCGCTCGGGCTGCCCGACCACGCCGACGCCTTGGTCCTCGTTGACCACGAGGGCACGGCCCCGGAGGCCGAGCAGGTGCCGATGGCGCTGCGCAGGGCCCGGTCGACGCGCATCTCCATCGACGGCAACGCCCACTTCTGCCGGGGGCTGCTCCGCACCCGCTACCCCGGGTCGGAGGCCGAGCAGACCCACCGCACCGACGGCGCGGAGGCCGCGGACGCGGCGTACGACCCGACCTTCGTCCCGCTCGCGACCTTGACCCGTCGCAGCACCCACCACCACCTCGAGGAGACCCCGTCGTGAGCACGATGAGAGCCGTCCAGGTCGTCGGCTACCACCAGCGCCTGGAGATGACCGAGCTGCCGGTGCCGGACCCGACCGGCCCCTTCGACGTGATCGTCAAGATCGGCGGCGCCGGCGTGTGCCGCACCGACCTGCACATCCTCGAGGGGCAGTGGGCCGAGAAGTCCGGCGTGGCCCTGCCCTACACGATCGGCCACGAGAACGCCGGCTGGGTGCACGCCGTCGGCTCCGCGGTCACCAACGTCAGCGAGGGCGACAAGGTGATCGTCCACCCGCTCATCACCTGCGGGCTCTGCCGCGCCTGCCGCTCCGGCGACGACGTGCACTGCGAGACCAACCAGTTTCCCGGCATCGACAGCAACGGCGGGTACGCCGAGTACCTCAAGACGTCCGCACGCAGCGTCGTGCGGATCGACGACCGCCTCGAGCCCTCCGACGTGGCCGCTCTCGCCGACGCCGGGCTCACGGCGTACCACGCAGCCGCGAAGGCGGCTCGCCGCCTCACCCCGCGTGACCGGTGCGTGGTGATCGGCGCCGGCGGCCTGGGGCACATCGGCGTCCAGGTGCTCAAGGCGATCAGCCCCGCCGAGCTGATCGTGGTCGACCGCAACCCCGACGCGGTCAAGCTCGCACTCTCGATCGGCGCCGACCACGGCGTCGTCGCGGAGGGCAAGCAGGTCGAGGAGGTGCTCGAGCTCACCGCCGGCCACGGCGCCGAGGTCGTCATCGACTTCGTCGGCGAGGGAGGATCGACGGCCGAGGGGCTGGGCATGACGCGCCCGGCCGGCGACTACCACGTCGTGGGCTACGGCGAGAACGTCGACGTCCCGACCATTGACCTCATCTCGGCCGAGATCAACATCGTCGGCAACCTCGTCGGCTCCTACAACGACCTGCAGGACCTCATGGCACTCGCCGCCCGCGGTGCCGTCACCCTGCACACCGTGAAGTACGCCCTGGACGACTTCCAGTCCGCCATCGACGACCTCGACGCCGGACGTGTCCGCGGTCGAGCGATCCTCACCCCGTGAAAGGCCTGTCATGAAGAATCTCCTCGGAGTCGGCATCTCCGTCGGCGTCCTCGCCGGACTGTGGACCCAGGTCAGCATCGAGCTGACCCTCATCACCTGGGTGGCGTTCGTCGCCTGGGCCTGTTTCTTCGCCGCCGGCGGGGGGCGCGAGGGCCTGGTCAAGGGCCTCGCCGCCAACGTCTCCGGGGTGCTCTGGGCCTACCTCGCCAGCCTGGCGCTCGAGCAGGCGACGTTCAACGGAGCGGTCGCGATCGCGGTGACCGTGCTGGGCTTCGTCCTGTGCGTGCAGGCCGCGCTGCCGCTGCTCAGCTTCATCCCCGGCGCCTTCGCCGGCACGGCGTTGTTCTTCGGCACGGCCTTCGATCTCAGCGGTGTCCTGATCGCGATCGTCGCCGGCGCACTGCTCGGCCTGGTCTCCGAGGTGCTCGGCGCCCGGATCCAGGCGATGGTCGACCACACGTCGGCCCCCGCCGGACCGAAGGCGCCGGCCGCCCTCGCCTGACCACCGCCCCTCCTCACCACGCAGACAGGAGTCCTGATGATCGTCATCACCGCCCGCTTCCCGGTCCTGCCCGAGCACGCCGATGCCTGGCCCGAGATCTCCCGCAGTTTCACCGAGGCAACCCGCGCGGAGCCGGGCTGCCTGTGGTTCGACTGGTCGCGCAGCCTCGAGGACCGCAATGAGTACGTCCTACTGGAGGCCTTCGCCGGGGACGACGCGGCGGGTGCGCACGTGCAGAGCGACCACTTCTTCGCCGCCCAGCGCGAGCTGCCGCCCTACCTGGCGGCGACGCCGCGGATCATCAACACCACGGTGCCGGGCGACAGCTGGTCCGAGCTCGGGGAGCTCGCGGTCAGTCGACCGTGACCTCACCCATCTGGCCCCAGCCGTCACCGTCGACCTGACGGCTGACGATCTTGGGGGTGGCGACGAGCGCCTGCCCCATCTCGCCGGTGGCCTTCTTGAAGTGGTCGCTGGTGACGTGGGCCTCGGCCCCGTCGTCGGTGAATGCCTCGACGAGCACGAATTCAGCGGGGTTCTCCACGCTGCGGGACCACTCGAAGAAGAGGTTGCCCGGCTCCTGACGCGTGGCCTCGGTGAAGTCGGCGACCAGATCCAGCCACCGGTCGGTCCACTCGGTCCTGGTCTCGAACTTGACGACGATGAAGTACATGGCCTCGAGCCTGCCACAGCGGCCCCGGGGTCGGCTCAGGCCGACGCGGCGCTCCCCGCGGCCAGCGCCTCGTCGAGGGTGTCGAAGCACGGGAAGACCTTGTCCATCGCGGTGAGCGACAGCAGGCGGCTGACCTGCTTGCTGGGCGCGATCAGCCCGAAGGACCCCTGGAGCACCCGGGCGTGCTTGCGGGTGGCGACCAGCGCGGCCAGCCCGGCGGAGTCCATGAAGGAGACACCACTGAGGTCGACCAGCACGTGGGAGCTGCCGTCGACGATGAGGTCGCGCAGCTGGGTGCGCAGCGCACCGACGGAGGCCATGTCGACCTCGCCGCTGACCATCGCGACCTGGTGGTGACCGTGCTGCTCGACGACGACGCCGAGGACCCCGGGCACGCCCGGAGCCGCAGGGGCGATCTCGTGCTCCACAGCTTCTCCTCACTCGGTCCGGCCGGCACCGTGGTGCGTCCCGGACATACATCTCTCCATGCGAAGAGTGTCAGACGATCCAGCCCGGGGCGGGCGATTGTTCCATGTTCCACCCGGTCGGGTGAGGCCTCAGCCGCCCGCGTGCACCATGGGGCGGCGATCGGCGTCCGGCTCGGCGCGCCTGAGCACCTCGCGGGTCAGGGGCGGGATGTCACCACCGCCGGCGAAGAGGAACCGCAGGGCGTTCTCCCCCGGCCCACGCTCCGACCACTCGAAGTAGACGTGCGGCGGCTCCGGCGCCCGGTCGCGGACGGCGAGCAGGACGGCCGCGAGCACGTTGGGCACGCTCGTCCCCGTCGCGCGCAGGACGTCGTGGCCACCCACGCGCACCGCGGTGACCGGCACCACCGAGGTGAACTCGCTGGCGTCGGTGATGGACACCTCGAGGAACACCGCGTCCTGGTCGGAGCGGAGGTGGTTGTCGAGGCGGACGTCCAACGACTTGGCGGCGTACTCCTCGTCGTCACCGGCATCGAGCTTGTTGGCGATGAACCGCACCGGCTGCTGGCCTCCGACCGCCGCCTCGAGGACGGCAGTGGCGGCCGGATCGAGCTCGACGCGCGCCACCCGGAGCTCGGTGCTGCGTGAGATGCGGGAGACGACCGAGATCACCAGGATCATGGCGATGAAGACCATCGCGATCAGGAGGCCCTCGGGACGGTCGACGACGGTCACGGTGATCGTGTAGACGAAGACCGCGGTGACGACACCGAAGAAGGCGCCGGCGCGGCGGTGGCCACGGCGCCACTCGGTGAGGGTCACGGCGACGGCGGCCGACGTCATCAGGGCCAGTACGCCGGTCGCGTAGGCGCCTGCCTGGGCGTCGACGTCGGCCTTGAACAGGATCGTGACGACCGCGGCGATGACGGTGAAGACGAGCACCAGCGGACGTGTGGCCCGCGCCCAGTCCGGGACCATGCCGTAGCGCGGCAGGAAGCGCGGCACGATGTTGAGGAGCCCGGCCATGGCCGACGCCCCGGCGAACCACAGGATCCCGATCGTCGCCGCGTCGTAGAGCGTGCCGAACCCGTCACCGAAGGACTCGTGGGCGAGGAAGGCCAGCGCCCTGCCGTTGGCCTCGCCGCCGGGCTCGAACGCCTCCGTGGGGATGAGCAGCGTGGTCACGAGGGACGACCCGAGGAGCAGCACGCTCATGATCAGAGCCGCGGCGGTGAGCAGCTTGCGGGCGTTGCGGATCCGGCCCAGGGGGGCGCGGCGGGTGTCGCCGGGATCGCCCTTCACCAGGGGCATCACGACGACCCCGGTCTCGAAGCCCGAGAGCCCCAGCGCCAGGGCCGGGAAGACCAGGAGCGACGCGCCGATCACCGCCAAGGGGGACGCGTGCGCCTCGCTGATCGCCGAGGTCCAGTCGCCGAAGACCGAGGGCTCCGCGAAGGCCTGGCGGAAGCCGTCGACGATCACGACGGCAGAGAGCCCGAGGTAGGCGGCCACCAGGACCACGGCGATCCCGATGGCCTCGGTGAAGCCCTTGAGGAAGACCGCGGCGAGGAGGGCGAGCAGGCCGAGGGTGACCAGCACCTCCTTGCCCGCGATGGCGTCGTGGAGGAACGGGTTCTCGACGAGGTGGGCGCTGGCGTCGGCGGCAGAGAGCGTGATGGTGATGACGAAGCCGGTCGCGACGAAGCCGATCAGCGCGAGCACCAGCAGCTTGCTGGGCCAGTAGGACAGGAGCCGCTCCAGCATGGAGAGGCTGCCGTCACCGTGGGGCGACTCGGCGGCCACCCGTCGGTACATGGGCAGGGCCCCGAACAAGGTCACCAGGACCAGCACGAGGGTGGCGATGGGTGCGAGGGCTCCTGCGGCCAGCGCGGCGATGCCGGGCTGGTAGCCGAGCGTCGAGAAGTAGTCGACGCCGGTCAGGCACATGACCTTCCACCAGGGCTTCACGTGCGCCTGCTCGGAGGCCACCGACTCGTCCTCGTAGAAGCCGCTCGGCTCGGGCTGGTCGGAGTGGAGGAACCACCCGCGGAAGGCGCGGCCCTGGTCCGTCGTAGGCGTCGTCACAGGCGCGGACTCTAGGCCCCCGCCTGCAGTCCCTCATGATCGGCGAGCTCAGATGGTCTGGAGCGCGGCGCGCTGCGCGGCGACGATGGCCACGAGGGCCGGCTTCGCGCCCCGGCTGAAGTAGGGGAAGCTCAGGAAGCCGTGGGGCATGACGTGGAAGTCCTCCACTCGCGCGGACCCGCCGGCGGCCACCAACGCCTCGGCGTACGCCACCCCCGCGTCGTGCAGCGGGTCCAGGCCTGCGACCACGACCACCGCCGGCGGGAGGCCGGACAGGTCGGGGGCGTGCAGCGGCGAGTGCCGCCAGTCGGACGGGTCGGCGTCGTCGAGGTAGTGCCCGCGGAAGATCTCCATGTCGGCGTTGCTGAGCACGATCCCGCGGGTGTTGGCGCGGTAGGACTCGGTCCCGCGCAACGCGTCGGTGAGGTCGGTGGCGGGATAGATCAGTGCCTGGTGGCGCACGAGCGGTCCGCCCTGCTCGCGCGCCATGATCGCGACCACGGCCGCGAGGTTGCCGCCGGCGCTGTCGCCCATCACCCCGATCCGCTCCGGGTCGCCGCCCAGCTCGTCGGCGTGCGCGACGGCCCAGACGAGCGCGTCGTAGCAGTCCTCGACCGCTGCGGGGAAGCGGTGGGCCGGCGCCAGCCGGTAGTCGACCGAGACCACGACCGCGTCGAGGTCGGCGGCGATCGTGCTGCAGGTCCAGTCGCACTGACGGGCGCTGCCGAGCGCGAAGCCGCCGCCGTGGAAGTTGACGACGACCGGCCGCGGGCCCGCCGGTCGGTCGGGGGTGTAGACCCGCAGCGGCACCTCGCCGTGCGCCGCGGGGAAGGAGCTTGTCGCGATCGTGACCCCGGCCCGCGGGCGACCGAGGAAGAGCGACGCGACCACCGCGGCGGGTCCGGCGTCGGGGATGACGGAGGTCTGCGCACGGGCGAGCGCCCGCTCGTCCATGTGCTCGATCGAGAACGCCTTGTTGGACTTCATCAACCGGTCGATCGCGCGGACGCCGACCGGCAGCCGGGGCCGGCTCGTGGGCCGGTTCGTGGGCCGGTTCGTGGGCTGGACCGTGCGCTGGGTCATGCGGTCGATCGTGCCACTCCGTGCACGATCGCCAGGATCCACGCGAGTCCGCTGCGCCGCGACGGGTCGAAGCGCGGCGCCGTACGCCACACCGTCAGGTAGGCCTCCTGCGTCACGTGCTCGGCTCGCTCCGGGTCACCCACGAGGCGGCACGCGAGCGCGTAGGCCCGTGCCGACGTGGCGTCATAGAGAGCAGCGAAGGCCTGCTTGTCCTGCTGCCCCGTCCGTCGCAGCAGGGTCGTGACGTCGCGACCGGACTGGTGTTCCGCGTGACCGTCGAGCACGCGCTCAGGGTGCCACGACATCGGTGAGGTCGTAACGCTCGGCCAGCGGGGCAAGCACCGGTCGTACGTCGCCACCGGGTGTCACCCAGCCGACCGTGGGCTCGTAGCGGCGCAGCACCCGCGCCGGCGCACCGCCCACGATCGCCCGGTCCTCGACGACCCCCCGGACCACCGAGCCCGCCGCCACCACGACGTTCGACCCGATCCTCGTGCCGGGCAGGATGATCGCGCCGTGGCCGATCCACGAGCCGGCGCCGATCGACACCGGCTGGTGCTCCCCGAGCTGGAGCCCGATCGGGGCATCGAGCTCCTGGTAGCCGTGGCTCGCGTCGGAGACGAACACGTCCTGGCCGAACCACACGTCGTCGCCGACCACGATCGACTCGTGCGCGGTCAGGCTGGTGCGCGCGCCGATGACGCACCGGTCACCGATCACCAGCCCCCGCTCGGGCAGCGCCGTCGCGTCGGGGCCGTAGCCCACCGACAGCGTCACCTGCCGGCCGATCAGCGTGCGCTCGCCCACGTGGATCGCACGGGCGCCCATCAAGGTGGCCATGGGGAAGCCGATCGAGCTCCCGACACCGAGGCTGCCGAACGCGTCACCGGCCCGGGTGCCCGGTGCGATCTCCCCGGCCCGCTGCAGCCACGTCCACGCCGCCTGCACGCCGGCGTTCGTCCATCTCTCGGCTCGCTTCACGGCCCGAGCGTAGTGACTGTCGTCACCCACGGTCGCCGAGTCGGGGGCGTAGAGTAGGCCGGGCGCCGCCCGCCGCGGCGAAGGAGGGGCGGAAGGGGGTGGGGGGGCGGACCACGCCGGCGCCAAGGGGGGGGGGGGGGG
>NZ_JANNML010000035.1:0-3317 GCF_031397825.1 Nocardioides sp. | reverse complement strand
CGCTGTGTTGTGTCTCAGGACATCGCGGACACTTATGTCTCAGGACTTCGCGGACACATTCTTACGGGTCGGGTGCGCTGATTGGTAGCGGTTGCCGTGCTTGAGGGTGGCCTCGGCGATGAGCCTGGACTCGCTGATGATGCTGAGTTGTTGGCCTTGGCGGATCACGGTGACGCTCTTGCCGGCGTGAGCGCGTCCGATGCCTAGTGCGGTTCTGTTGAACAAGATCGTGCCGGTCTTGGTCACGATCTTGGTGCTGATCGTGGTCGTTGATGTCGCTCGTCCGGTGGGTCCGTCCTGGGGGCCGAGTTCGTATCGGTCGCGGGGTGTCAGTCCGTTGAGGTGGCGTCGTCGCCGGTCGTGGTTGTGCAGGGTCCGGTAGGTCTCCAGAGCGCTGTTGAGGTCGGCGAGGGTGGTGAACAGGGGTCTGCGGGCCAGCCACTTGCGCACCGCTCGGTGAGCACGTTCGCACTTGCCGCAGGTCTGGGGGTGCGCGATCGAGCTGGTGGGGTGGCGGATCCCGAGCGCGGTGAGGTTCTCGGTCAGCGCGCTGGTCCAGCCGCGGCGCGTGCCCGAGAACGCGGTGCCGTTGTCGGTGAGCAGCTCGGCGGGCAGCCCGTACCTGGCTGCTGCGGTCTGGAAGGTGGCCCACACGTCGGCGCCGTTCTCGCTAGGGACCGCGTGCAACGCGATGTCCATGCGTGAGCAGTCATCGACGATGTGCAGGATGCAGACCGGCGTGCCGTCGATCAACGCGACCTCGAAGCCGTCCATCTGCCAGCGAGTGTTGGGCTGGTCCGCCTCGAAGCGCCGAGTCGCTGCCCTGGGCCGACGCTGTGGCACCGCCACGACCTGACCGCGACGGGTCAAGATCCGGTTGATCGTGGCCCGCGAGGGCACCGCAGCCCCGGCGGGCCACTGCGCGTCCGACAAGATCTTTCGACGTGCTCGACGCGGATCGCGTGAGCGATGATCCGCGGCTGCGGTGCGGCACAGGTCGTCCAGGACGAACCAGATCGAGTCCGCACCCTCGTCCCAACCGTCCTCGACCAGTTCCTTCCTGGCTCGCACGACCAGGTCCTCGACCTCGGTGCTGATCGCGCCAGGCGAGGTCAACGGGCGCCGCGAGTCGGGGTAGAGCCCCTCGACCCCGAGGGTGCTGAACCGGCCGGCGTACTTGTAGAACTTCGTGGTCGAGCACCCGACCAACGCGCACTGCCTGCGGACGTTGAACCGCTCGCCCTCGACATAACGCGCCACCAACGCTGCGAACTCCGGAGACACCGGCACTCCATCCTTGGCCATGCCCCAGGCTCGTCCAACCAGGGCCACACAGCCGATCAGGTGTCCGCGATGTCTTGAGACTAAATGTGTCCGCGATGTCCTGAGCCTTCACAGAGCGCTGCACCGCAGGCTGCGGCACACGACTGCCAGGAGAGACCGCCAGCACCCGCCGCTGACGGCCATGAGGGCTCTGACGACGACGCGGTGACGCCGTCAGGAGGGGCAGACCGCGAAGGGCAGCTGCCTCTCGCGGGTGAGCCGTCCGGCCACGGCGGGGTCCGGCATCTGGAAGCCGATGCGGCCGCCGATCGGGTCGGCCACGCCCTGGGAGAAGCCCAGTCCCAGCTCGGGCTCGGTGGCGGGCAGGTTGCCGGCAAGGCGCATCCGCTCGAAGGCGTCCTCGCGACCGCTCCCCAGCCGCACCGTCGCGAGCTCGCCGCCGAGCGTCACGGAGAACATCTCGAGCGGCTCAAGGGCCGCCAGGTCGTCGGCCGGCACCGCCGCGAGGGTGGAGCGATCGGCTCCGAAGGCCTGGTCGAAGTCGAGGCAGTCGCGCTCGACGTACGTCGCGTTGGCCGCCGCCGGGCCCACGAGCGCGACCAGCTCCTCGGAGGTCGCCCAGCTCGCCTCGGGGTCGTCGGTCGTGCCGACCGTGACCAGGCGCAGCACGGCGTCGACGTCGGCTCCGGCCAGCGGACCGACGCCGTCCCGCACCGCACGCTGGACGCCCGCCATCGGGAGGTCGTCGCGCAGCGCCAGCACGAAGCCGTCCCCGGCGGGGCCGGTGAACGAGGCCTCCCAGCTCACGTCGTCGCGCGTGAAGCCGTAGTCGGCCGCCAGCTCCGCGTCGACCGGGGCCAAGAGGCCCTCCGACAGCAGCGGCGCCTGCGCGTCGGCGCGCCGCCAGAAGCGCTCGCGCACCGGCGCCGGGTCCTGCCCGGTCAGCAGCGAGGCACCCAGCAGCAGCCGCACCTGGTCGAAGTCGGTGACCGAGAGCGACGTCGCCTCCTCCGGCACCAGCGCGAGGACGGCCGCAGCGGCCTCCAGGCCGGGGTCGTACGACGGCGGGCCGGCGTCGACGAGCTCCTCCAGCGGGGGCGCCAGCGTGCGTGCGGGGCGGTCGGCACTGCACCCGCTCGTCAGCGACGTCGCCGTCACCGCCGCCGTCAGCAGCACGGCTGCACCCCATGACCTCACCGGAGCAGTTTGCCACCCCAGCGCCGCCACCGCCGACTCCTGCGACAACCGTGGTCCACCCGCCGTGCCGCCGCCCTCGCTAGGGTCGTCGACCATGAGCCAGCCGCACCGCGCCGCCCGGCTCGAACGACACGTCCGCGACGCGGTCGAGCAGCAGCTGGGCTCGCGGGGGTGGACGCCGCGTGTCGTGCCGTTCACCGGCTACGGATCGACCGGCGCAGGAGGGACCGGCTGGGTCCGGGTCCTGGCCCGGGTGCTGCTCGCCCCGCCCGGCACCCCGCGGGCCACGCGCACCGACGGACGGGGTTGGCGCCGCTTCGTGTCCACCTCGGCTGCCGGCGTGGCGATCACGATCGAGGTCGCCGGTCGGAACCACACCGTGACCAGCGGTCCGGACGGCTACGTCGACGCGCGGCTCGACGCCGACGTCGGCCCCGGGTGGACGACCGTCGTGCTCCGCGTCGCCGATGCCGACCCGGTCCACGCGCCCGTGCGCGTCGTGGGTCCCACCACGACCCTCGGCCTGCTGAGCGACCTCGACGACACCGTGATCGTGACGATGCTGCCGCGGCCCCTGCTGGCCTTCCGCAACGCGTTCCTGGTCCGCGAGGACGAGCGCCGGTCGGTGTCCGGCATGGCGGAGCTCTACGACGAGGTGGTGGCCGGCAGTGCCGACGTCTTCGTCGTCTACCTCTCCACGGGAGCGTGGAACACGGCTCGACCGATGACGGCGTTCCTCGATCGCCACGGCTTTCCGGCCGGTCCGCTGCTGATGACCGACTGGGGTCCGACCAGCGACGGCTGGTTCCGCTCGGGGCAGGACCACAAGCGCAGCA
>NZ_JANNML010000030.1:0-42863 GCF_031397825.1 Nocardioides sp. | reverse complement strand
CTTGTCAGGGGTCTTGTCGCTCACCGCAGCTGCCCTCGCATCTCGGAGGTCGGGAGGGCGCGCAGCGCCTCGGACTCGAGGTCCTCGATCTGGGCCAGGCGGTTGGCGCCCAGCTTGGTGGCCTGCACCTGGTCGTGGAGCTTGAGGATCGCGTCGATGAGCATCTCGGGTCGGGGCGGGCAGCCCGGGAGGTACATGTCGACGGGGACGACGTGGTCGACGCCCTGGACGATCGCGTAGTTGTTGAACATGCCTCCGCTGCTGGCGCAGACGCCCATGGCCAGGACCCACTTGGGCTCGGCCATCTGGTCGTAGATCTGGCGCAGGACGGGCGCCATCTTGTTGCTGACGCGGCCCGCGACGATCATCAGGTCGGCCTGGCGGGGGCTGGCGCGAAAGACCTCCATGCCGAAGCGCGCGAGGTCGTACTTGGGGCCACCGCTGGTCATCATCTCGATGGCGCAGCAGGCCAGGCCGAAGGTGGCCGGCCAGAACGACGCCTTGCGCATGTAGCCGGCGACGCCCTCGACGGTCGTCAGCAGCACTCCGCTGGGGAGCTTCTCCTCGATACCCATCAGATGGTCCCTTCCGTGCACAGAGGTGCTGAGAGCTGGGAGGCGCTGTGCATCCGGAGGCCGACGCGGGACGTCGACCCTGGTGCGGAGCGCAGCGGAGCGGCCGTCGACCGACGACGACGCAGGCGATGTGCGTGCATGGCGACGCTCAATCCCACTCGAGGCCGCCGCGTCGCCACACGTAGGCGTAGGCGACGAAGACGGTGGCGATGAAGATGACCATCTCGACGAGCCCGAAGATCTCCATCGCGTCGAAGTGGACCGCCCACGGGTAGAGGAAGATGATCTCGATGTCGAAGACGATGAAGAGCATCGCGGTGATGAAGTACTTCACCGGGAACCGGCCGCCGCCGACGGGCTGCGGCGTGGGCTCGATGCCGCACTCGTAGGAGTCGAGCTTGGCGCGGTTGTAGCGCGCGGGCCCGATGAACGCGCTCGCGGCGACGGACCCGACGGCGAACAGCGCCGCGAGGAGGGCCAGTGCCAGCACTGGTGTGTAGAGCTCCATCCCAGCGCTCCTTCCGTGTCTCGGCGCCCGCAGAACTCCGCGATTGTGACTTTGTGAAGCGAATCACGAGGTGGCGCAGCCCACATCCTGCCACTCAACGTCACGCAGGTCACACCCAGGTCCGGGACCCGTCGAGCCCCCTCGGGGACAGGCATTTATGTCACGAGGACGTCTCCTAATTCGGCCCCTTCTCACCGCCCTCGGAAGCGGGTCGCTAGCCTCGCTGCGTGATCATGGACGTGGTGCGTTTCTCCGTCGGCACGCTCACCGCGATCCCGGTCCGGCCGCCGAGCAAGGTCGACCGCTCGGTCACCGTGCCGGGGATGATCGTGGCGCCGCTCGCGGTGCTCCCGCTCGGCGTGCTGGTCGGCCTCGTGTGCTGGGGCGGACGCGAGCTCGAGCTGGCCCCCATCGCGGTGGCGGCGACCGCCATCGCCGCGCTGGCCCTGGGCAGCCGCGCCTTCCACCTCGACGGTCTCTCCGACACCGCCGACGCCCTGACGTGCTCCTACGACGCCGAGCGGTCGCTGGAGGTGATGAAGCGTGGCGACGCCGGGCCCGCCGGCGCGTCCGCCCTCGTGCTGGTCCTCGGCATCCAGGTCGGGGCGCTGACCGCGCTGCTGGGGCTGGCGTGGGGGCCGCTGCTCGCCGGCACCCTGGTCTGCGTGTCCCGCGGCGTCACCGTGGTGATGTCGGTGCGCGGCGTCCCGGCGGCGCGCGACACCGGCCTCGCGGCGACGTACGTCGGCACCATCGCGCCGGGCGTCGCCGTCGCCTGCTGGGTGGTGCTCACCGGCGTGCTCGCGGTCGTCATGGAGGTGAACGACCTGCCCTGGTGGCGCGCCGTCGTCGCTGCGGCGCTGGCGCTCCTGACCGTGGCCTGGCTGGTGCGTCGGGCAGCCAGGCGCTTCGGCGGGGTCGCGGGCGACGTCTTCGGCGCCGCGGTCGAGGTCAGCCTCGCGGTGCTGCTGCTCGCCTCGACCTGACGGACGGCCGCGCCTCGAGCATCAGGCGGTGGCGCGGTGCAGCGCCACGATGCCGCCGGAGATGTTGCGCCACTCGGGCGCGAGCCAGCCGGCCTCGCCGATCATGGCCGCCAGCGCCTCCTGGTCGGGCCAGGCGCGGATCGACTCTGCGAGGTAGACGTAGGCGTCGGGCGAGGACGACACCGCACGGGCGACCGGCGGCAGCGCCTTCATGAGGTACTCGATGTAGACGGTGCGGAACGGCGACCACGTCGGGTGGCTGAACTCGCAGACGACCAGGCGGCCGCCGGGCTTGGTGACGCGGCGCATCTCGGCGAGACCGGCAGCCGGGTCGACGATGTTGCGCAGACCGAACGAGATCGTGACCGCGTCGAAGGTGTCGTCGGCGAACGGCAGCTGCGTGCCGTCGCCCGCGGTGAACGGCAGGTGGGGCTTGGCCTTCTTGCCCACCTGCAGCATCCCGAGGGAGAAGTCGCAGGGCACCACGCGCGCACCCCGGTCGGCGAAGGGCTGGCTGGACGTGCCGGTGCCGGCCGCGAGGTCGAGGACCATCTCGCCGAACTGGGGGTCGACGGCGTCGATGACGTCGCGGCGCCAGCGGCGGTCCTGACCGAGGGACAGCACGTCGTTGGTGACGTCGTAACGGCGCGCGACCGCGTCGAACATCCGACGGACGTCGGTCGGTTGCTTGTCGAGCTCAGCGCGGGCCACGCGCAGAGCGTACGGGGAGCCCGGTCGTGAGTCGGAGCCGGTCACGACTTGGTCTCGGCGCGAGATTCCTCGCCCGGGGCTGCAACCCGGAGGCCCCGGGCGGCGTCACCTGAGTGTCGAACCACCCACAGACCAAGGGAAAAGCCATGTCGATCGTCCGTCGTCTCACGCTCATCGTGGTCGTCGCCGCCCTGCTCTCCGGAGCGGCGTACGGCGTCGGCTGGGCCACCCACCGGTCCTCGGAGCCCTCGTCGACCACCTCGACGGCCACCTCGACGGCCACTGAGCAGACCACGCCCGCTGAGCCGGTCGACGTCGAACCCACGCCGGAGCCCGAACCCACGCCGGAGCCGGAGCCCACGCCGGAGCCCGAGCCGGAGCCCGAGCCGGAGCTCCAGCCGGGGCCGGCCCTGCTGTCCCCCGGCGACGAGAACGACGAGGTGCGCGACCTGCAGGCACGACTGCGCCAGATCGACTGGTTCGGAGCCGACGTGACCGGCTTCTACGGCGACCTCACCACGGAGGCCGTGCGCGGCTTCCAGGCCAAGCGGGAGATCCCGGTCACCGGCGAGGTCGACCGACGCACGCTCGACCGCCTCCTGGGCATGACCAGCGAGCCGACCGCGGCCGAGCTCACCAACCAGCTGGGCGACAACGTGCCCGGAGCGCTCGACCCGCGCTGCCTGACCGGTCGCGTGCTGTGCATCGACAAGACCAGCAGCACGCTGCGGTGGGTCGTCGAAGGCGAGGTCCTGCGCACGGTCGACACCCGCTTCGGCGGCTCGGCGACGCCGACGCGGGAGGGCACCTTCTCGGTGGATTCCAAGAGTCGTGACCACGTGTCCAGCCTCTTCGACACCGCGATGCCGTTCGCGATGTTCTTCTCCCGGGGGCAGGCGGTGCACTACTCCCCCGACTTCGCCGCGGTCGGCTACGCCGGCGCGTCCCACGGCTGCGTCAACGTGCGCGACTACGACGCGATCGCGTGGCTCTACGACCAGGTCGCGGTCGGCGACGCGGTGATCGTCTACCGCTCGTGACGCCGGCGGACGTCAGCCGAGCAGGCCCTCGAGGAGCTCGACGCCCTCCTGGGCGGTGATCCCGACGCCGATCAGCTGGTAGGTGCTCTCGTCGCCACCCACCTGACACTTGACCGCCTGCGGGTCCGGCTCCGAGATCGGCTGGCCCGCCGGGACCGGCTGCTGCCAGATCAGGGAGCAGGTGCCCTCGCCGACCTGGACGAGGTCGGTCTGGTTGCGCGCGTTGCCCAGGAGCGACGGGTCGACCGGAGGGCCGTCGGGCACGAACGGCCCGGCGGCCTGCTCGAGGACCATGACGGTCACCTGCACCCCACGCTCGGGGTCCTGGTAGGTCCGGGCGTGGGCCGGCACGTCGTAGACCGCCTCCAGGCGGTCCTCGGCAGAGGCCATCAGGTCGCGCTGCTGGTCGGCGAAGTCCTGGGCCGCAGCGGGGTCACCCTGGGAGTCGTCGACGACGTCCGTCGCGGTCAGTCCGCCGGGCAGGGTGGCGGGCAGGTCGGTGTCGGCGCTCCCGTGCGCGCGGGGCAGCAGCAGCACGGCGAAGGCCACCACGGCGGCGAGCAGCACGAGGCCGACGAGGACCCCGAGCACGGCTGGGGTCGAGGCGGACGAGGGGCGAGATGAGGTCGCGGTCACGCGGTGACGTTACCCACGGTCCAGCCCGGTGGACCAATGCGCTCGGTAGGCTCGTGGAGTGACGAACGCTGCGACCCCGGGTGGGCCGACTCCCTCGCTGGTCGCGCGCACCGTCTCGATCGACCTCGACGCCGCGACGTCCCTGGTGTCGCTGCTCCCCACCGACCACCCGGTCGCGTGGCTGCGCCGTGGTGAGGGCCTCGTGGGTTGGGGAGAGGCCGCCGTGCTGCGCACGAGCGGCCCGACGCGCTTCTCCGACGCCGACAAGTGGTGGAGCGAGACGATCGCCCGTGCCGACGTCCGCGACGAGGTAGGTGAGCCCGGCACCGGCCCGGTGTGCTTCGGCACCTTCGCCTTCGGTGACCTGCCCGGCGACTCGGTCCTGGTCCTGCCCGCCGTCGTGGTGGGCCGCCGCGGCGACCGCGCCTGGCTGACGACGATCTCCACCACCGGGGTGGCCGCCGAGTCACCCGCCGTCATCGTCGCGGAGCCTCCGCGCGCCCCGACCACCGTCAGCTTCTCCGACGGTGCCCTCAACGGTGAGGAGTGGATGTCGGCGGTGGCCGACGCCGTCGCCCGGATCAGCGCCGGCGACCTCGAGAAGGTCGTCCTCGCACGAGACCTCCTGGCCCGGGCCAGCGAGCCCATCGACGTGCGGTGGCCGATGCACCGCCTCACCGAGTCCTACCCGATGTGCTGGACCTTCCACGTCGACGGCATGTTCGGTGCGACGCCGGAGATGCTGGTGCGCCGCGAGCGCGGCCTGGTCACCTCGCGGGTGCTGGCCGGGACCATCCGCCGCACGGGCGACGACGACCGCGACCTGGCGCTCGCCGCGACGCTGGCCCGCTCGTCGAAGGACCTCGAGGAGCACGAGTACGCCGTCCGCTCGGTCGCCGACGCCCTCGAGCCGCACTGCTCGTCGATGAACGTGCCCGAGGCGCCGTTCGTCCTGCACCTGCCCAACGTCATGCACCTCGCCACCGACGTCAACGGCGTCGTCCACGACGCCGCGACGGTCTCGTCGCTGCGGCTCGCGGAGGCGCTGCACCCCTCGGCCGCCGTCGGTGGCACCCCCACCGACGTCGCGACCCGGCTGATCACCGAGATCGAGGGCATGGACCGTGGCCGGTACGCCGGACCCGTGGGCTGGATGGATGCCCGGGGCGACGGCGAGTGGGGCATCGCCCTGCGCTCGGCCACGGTCGAGGACGACGGGATCCGGCTCTTCGCCGGCTGCGGCATCGTGGCCGACTCCGACCCCGAGGCCGAGCTCGCCGAGGCCCAGGCGAAGTTCGTGCCGGTGCGCGACGCCCTGGGTGGGGTCTGACCTACAGGTCGGCCCCGTCGGCCAGCCGCACGAACTCCTGGCCGTCGGGCAGCAGGTTGCCCATGTGCGTCTCGACCATCCCGAGGCCGGCCGCGGAGTAGACCCGGTCGTGGATCCCGAGCGAGCGCGGCGCCCCGACGGCGCGCACGAAGTCGATGGCCTCGGAGACCTTCAGCCACGGCGCCGACACCGGCGCCAGGAGCAGGTCGACCGGCTGTCCCGGCAGGGTCAGCGCGTCGCCGGGGTGGTAGATGCTCGTGCCGGCCACGTCGAGGACGAAGCCTGAGTTGAAGAACCGCGGGTAGTCCTCGTGGATCACCGCGTGGAGCTCACCGACGGCCCGCACGGGGACCCCGACGTCGAAGCGCTCCTCGGGAGCCACGACCGTCACCCGCTCCAGCAGGTCCGGCGCGTCCTCGCGGATGCGGGCCGCG
This sequence comes from Nocardioides sp., assembly GCF_031397825.1. Taxonomy (GTDB): domain Bacteria; phylum Actinomycetota; class Actinomycetes; order Propionibacteriales; family Nocardioidaceae; genus Nocardioides. The sequence continues at coordinate 36,643 of NZ_JANNML010000030.1, read as the reverse complement.
ACCGCGTCGACGGTGAAGACCGGGGCGTCGCAGGCGCGCAGGTGGTCGGGCAGGTAGTGGTCGGGGTGCTCGTGGGTGATGAGCACGGCGGTCGCCCCGTCGACGGCCTCCGCGTCGGTGAAGACGCCGGGGTCGAGCACGACGACGGCACCGTCGTGCTCGATGCGCACGCAGGCATGACCGAGCTTCGTGATCCGCATGCCCGGCACAGTACCTAGAGTGGGCCCATGCCGAGCTCCCGCCAGACCGTCGTACGACGTGCCACAGCGGCGGACGCCGAGGCACTGGCGCACCTGCACCTCGACGTCTGGGACGACGCCTACACCGGGCTCATGCCGCAGTCGATCCTCGACGACCGGCGCGACGAGACCGAGGCCCGGGTCGAGCGCTGGCGCACCATCCTCACCGGCGACCACAGCACGGTCGTGGCGGAGGACGACGAGGGCCTGGTCGGCTTCGCGTCCTCAGGCCCCGGTCGCGACGCCGACGTGGACACCGAGCTCGAGCTCTGGGCGCTCTACGTGCGGGCCCGGCTGTGGGGCACCGGCGTGGGCTACGCGCTGTTCAGCGAGGCGATCGGCGACCGCGCGGCCTACCTGTGGGTGCTGGCCGGCAACGAGCGGTCGATCCGGTTCTACGAGCGCCAGGGCTTCCGGCTCGACGGCACCAGCGACGAGCACGAGCACGGTCTCCACGTGCGGATGCTGAGGGCCGGCACGTGAGCCACCGGGTCGCCGTCACCGGCTCGACCGGCGCGCTCGGCGGCCTCGTCGCACGACAGCTGACCGACCTCGCACCGCTCCTCGTCGTGCGCGACCCGTCACGTGCGCCCGACCTGGGCGGCGAGGTGCGCGCCTGCTCCTACGACGACGCGCCGGCCGCGCGCGCCGCCTTGGCCGGCGTCGACGTGCTGTTCATGGTCTCGGCCTCCGAGTCCGAGGTCCGGCGCGGGCAGCACCGCACGTTCATCCAGGCCGCGGCCGACGCCGGGGTGGGACACGTCGTCTACACGTCCTTCGCCGGCGCCTCCCCCGACGCCGTGTTCACCCTGGGTCGCGACCACCACGACGCCGAGGCGGCGATCCGGTCCTCGGGCATGGCCTTCACGCTCCTGCGCGACAACTTCTACCTCGACGTGCTGCCGCTCTTCACCGACGAGACCGGGGTCATCCGCGGCCCGGCCGGCTCGGGTCGGGTCGCCGCGGTCGCTCGCGCGGACGTCGCCGACGTGGCCGCCGCGGTCCTGAGGGACCCGGGCGCGCACGCCGGGACGACGTACACGCTCTGCGGGCCGGAGGCCCTGACCCTCGCGGAGACCGCCGCACGGATCAGCGCCGCCCAGGGGCGCGAGGTGCGCTTCGAGGACGAGACGGTGGAGGCCGCCTACGCCTGGCGGCGCGAGCAGTACGGCGCCGCGCTGTGGCAGCTCGACGCGTGGGTGAGCACCTACACCGCGATCGCGGACGGGTCGCTGGCCGCCCTCTCCGACGACGTACGACGAGTGGCCGGGCGCGAGCCCCGCTCGCTGGAGGACGTGCTCGCTGGCCGCTAGCTCGGGCGACTCACGCGGTGAGGTGGTGCAGGAAGCACCAGCGCCAGTCCTCGCCCGGCTCGGCGGACTGCATGACGGGGTGCGTGGTGTCGTGGAAGTGCGCGGTCGCGTGCTGGCCCGGGGAGGAGTCGCAGCACCCGACGTGCCCGCACTCGAGGCACTGGCGCAGGGCTACCCAGCGGGTGCCGTCCTCCACGCAGCGGGCGCAGGTGCCGTCGTGGAGGGTCTCGGCGACCGGGTGGGCGACCAGCTCGTCGCACTGGTCGCCGGGAGCGCGCGGCACGCTGACGGCGCGGATGTCCTCGCGCTCGTGCGTCGCGTTGTCGATCATCGACTCCTCGATGTCCAGCATCGCGAGCACGTCGGCGACGACCTCGGAGGCGACGGTGCCCGACGAGCGGATCTCCAGGATCCGGCCGCGCTCGGCGGCGAGCATGGCGAGCCGGATGCGCGCGTAGAGCTCGCTGGGCGTCTCCTCCTCTGCGGTCGTGCCGAGGCGCTCCCACGCCGCGAAGTTGCGCTGGTCGATGCGCTGCCGGACCAGGTCGACGACGCCGTGCGGGTCCTCGTAGTCCATCTTCTCGACGGCCTCGAAGCCGGCCTTCGACGCCTGCTGGAGCAGGGTCGCGCGGGCCAGGGCGTCGTCCATCGGGTCGGGCGAGGGCACCCGGAGGCGGCGGGCCAGCCACGGCAGGGTCAGGCCCTGGATGAAGAGCGTGCCGGCCACGACGGTGAAGGCGATCAGCAGCAGCACCTCGCGGTGCTCGGTGTCGTCGTCGATGATGAACGCCGCCGCGAGCGTGACGACGCCGCGCATGCCGGCCCACCCGAGGATGAACGTGTAGGACCACGGCGCCACCTGGCCGGTGGCGCGGTCGGGACCGGGGCGCACCAGCAGGTAACGGGCCAGGAAGACCCACACCATGCGCAGCACGATGACGCCGACCAGCGTCGCGCCGCAGACCGCGACGATCCGACCCGGGCTGAGGTCGCTCCGGCCCACGTCCTCGAAGAGCCACTTGGCCTGGAGGCCGATCAGCAGGAAGACGGTGTTCTCGAGGACGAAGGCGATCGTGCGCCAGTTCATCCGCTCGGCGATGCGCGACTGGGCGGTCTGGAGGACGGGCGCCTTGTGGCCCAGGAGCAGGCCCGCGATGACCACGGAGATGACGCCGGAGGCGTGGATCTCCTCGGCCAGGATGTAGGCCGCGAACGGCACGACCAACGAGATCGCGGTGTCCATGAGCGGGTCGGTGATCTGCTTGCGCAGCTTGGCGACGAGCACGAAGAGACCGAAGCCGACCAGCACCCCGCCACCGGCCGCGACCAGGAAGTCCTCGGCCACCTCCATCGTGCTGATGCCCAGCCCGCCCGCAGCGATCGCGGTGCGCAGGGCGACCAGGGCGGTGGCGTCGTTGAGCAGAGACTCGCCCTCGAGGATCGTGACGATCCGGCGCGGCAGCCCGATGCGACGCGCGATGGCGGTCGCGGCCACGGCGTCGGGCGGCGCGACCACGGCGCCGATCGCGAACGCCGCCGGCCAGCCGATGCCGGGGATGAGCACGTGCACGAGGGCGCCGATGCCGGCGGTGGTGAAGATGACCAGCCCGACCGAGAGCAGCAGGATGGAGCGCCGGTTGGCGTTGAAGTCGACCAGCGACGTCTGGATCGCCGTCGCGTAGAGCAGCGGCGGCAGCAGCCCCAGCAGCACGACCTCGGCCTCGAGGTGGACCTCCGGCATGCCCGGTGCGTACGACGTCGCCACGCCGACCGCGATCAGCAGCAGCGGCGGGGGCACGTCGATCCGCTCCGCGAGCGCCGTGACGGCGAGGACCCCGACGCTCAGCGCGACGAGGAAGAAGGCGATCTCCACGGGGTCATCATCGCCGACGGAGCCGGTTTGATTCCCGACCGACCGCGTCACGTCGCTCGGCGGGGCGGTGTCTGGTGGGCGGTCAGGCCGCCCGCGGCCGGGTCGTGTGCCGCAGAGCGCGCGTCACCGCGCTGTCCGGCACACGACCGGAGGGCGGCCCGCGGTGGGTCGGTCGCCTCGCGTCGGTCGTGTGCCCGAGCCCGCGCCCTGACCTGCTCTCCGGCACACGACCCGCGCGACCCGCGCGACCGGCCGCCCCGACCCGGAGCCCCGCCTCAGCCCCCGAGCGCGCGGATCCGCTCGTCGAGCTCGCGGCGGTTGTCGCGTCGCACCCGCACCTCGACGACCTCGATCCCACCGTTCGGCGAGGCGAGCGCCTGCTCGAGCTCGGGCAGGCTCTCGACCCGCCAGTGGGGGGTGCGGGTGGCGGCGCACAGCGCCTCGAGGTCCACGCCGTGCGGGGTCCCGAAGAGCCGGTCGAAGCCGGCCGCGTGCTCCGGGGCGCCCTGCTCGAGCATGGTGAAGATCGAGCCGCCGTCGTCGTTGACGACCACGATCGTCAGATCGGGCCGTGGCTCCTGCGGGCCGAGGACCAGCCCGTTGCTGTCGTGGAGGAACGTCACGTCGCCCATCAGCGCGATCGTCCGCCCGGGGGTCTCGCGCCCCAGCGCGGCGCCGATCGCGGTCGAGATCGTGCCGTCGATCCCGGCGAGGCCGCGGTTGGCGATCGTCTTGCGGCGGCTGCCGACCGGGTAGGGCCGGACCATCAGGTCGAGGTCGCGGATCGGGCTGGAGGCACCGACGACGAGCTGGTCGCCGGGCGCGAGGGCATGGCTCACCGCCCCCGCCACCTCGTACGGCGTGAGGTCGGCCTCGGCGGCCAGCAGCACGTCGAGCCTCCGCGCGACGTCGCGGTCGGCCTCGCGCCAACGCGCCAGCCAGGCCGGGTCGTCGGCACCGGCGACCGTGAACGCCTCGGCCTCGAGCGCCACCGCGTAGGGCCGCTCTGCCCACACCCCGCGTGAGCGGACCGAGACCACCTGCACGTCGGCCCTCCCCAGCAGGCGCGTGACGGGCCGCGAGAGCGTCGGGTGCCCCAGGACGACGACGCGCTCGATGTCGCTCCCGAGGGTGCCGTCGAGCAGCAACCGGTAGCAGCGCAGGGCGTGCTCGCCGGTGCGGGAGCCGCTCGTGGGCTCGGCGAGCAGCGGCCAGCCCGCGGCCTCGGCGACGCGCCGGGCGCCCTGAGCGGCGTCGTCGCCGGCCACGACGACCGTGCGCGGGCCCAGCGGCAGCTCGACCGGGGCGGGCCCGGGTCCGCGGCCCCGGCGCTCGGCAGAGAGCGCCACCGAGGGCACCCACCCGTCGTCGGAGGTGTCGGGGAGCAGCGGGTCGTCGAGCTGCAGGTTGAGGTGCAGCGGACCGTCGACGTCGAGGTCCGGCAGCGTGGCCCCGACAGCCAGGTCGTGCGTCGGGACCAGCCGACCGAAGATGCCGACCTGGTCGGTGGTCTGGTTGGCGTCGGTGCCCCGCAGGCGCCCCGGGCGGTCGGCGGTGAGCACGACGATGGGCACCCCCGCGTGCGCGGCCTCGAGGACCGCCGGGTGCAGGTTGGCGACGGCCGTGCCCGACGTGCACACGACCGCGGCCCGGGCGTGGCTGCGGGTCAGGCCCAGGGCGAGGAAGCCGGCGCTGCGCTCGTCGACGCGCGTGTGCAGCCGCACGGCGCCGGTCGAGGCCGCGGCGAGGGCCGCGAAGGAGAGCGGGGCGTTGCGCGAGCCCGGGGAGACCACGACCTCGCTGACCCCGGCCTCGACCAGGGCCGAGACGACGGCACGGGCCAGCTGGGTCGACGGGTTCACGACGACCGATCCTGCCGCAGGGCCCGGACCTCGGCGAGGCAGGCCTCCCAGTGGGCCACGCGCTCGGGCGACGCACGCAGTCCGGCCAGGCGCCCGGGATCCACCGCCGGCACCCCCGTCGACAGCCAGCCGTCGACCGGGAGCAGGGAGTCCACGACGACGTCGCCGTGGAAGAGCTGCACGGTCGCGAGCCCGCACGCATAGGGCAGCGACGGCAGGGCGGCCGCCAACGCCACACCGGCGGCGATCCCGACCGAGGTCTCCAGCGCCGACGACACCACGACCGGCAGGCCGATGTCCTCGGCGATCCGCAGGCAGGCCCGCACGCCGCCCAACGGCTGCACCTTGAGGACGGCGATGTCCGCGGCCTCGAGCTCGCGCACCCGGTAGGGGTCGACAGCGCGCCGGATCGACTCGTCCGCGGCGATCGGCACACCGACCCGACGTCGTACGACGGCGAGGTCCTCGACGCTCGCCACGGGCTGCTCGGCGTACTCGAGCCCACCCGCCGCCCGGTCCAGCGCCGCGATGGCAGTGACCGCCTCGTCGACCGACCAGCCGCCGTTGGCGTCGACGCGCACCGCGCCCGCGGGACCGAGCGCGTCACGCACCGCCTCGAGCCGGGCCTCGTCCTCGGCCAGGGTCTGCCCCGGCTCGGCGACCTTGACCTTGGCGGTCGTGCACCCGCCGGCCGTCACGATCGCGTGCGCCTGCTCGGCCCCGACCGCGGGCACGGTCACGTTGACCGGCACCCGGTCGCGCACGGGCGCGGGCCAGTCACCGGCGGCGGCCTCCTCGGCACAGCGCAGCCACGGCTCGGCGACCTCGGCGTCGTAGTCCAGGAACGGGCTCCACTCGCCCCAGGCGCCGGCGCCGTCGGGACCTCGCAGCAGCACGCCCTCGCGGACGGTGATCCCGCGGAAGCGGGTGCGCATCGGGATGCTGAAGACCTCAAGCACCGGCCATCACCCGCAGCGCGAGACGGTCGGCCTTGCCGTTGGCCAGCAGCGGCAGCGCGTCGAGCGCCACCACCTGCCGGGGTGCCCACGAGCGCGGGTGCACGGCGGCCACGAAGTCGCGCACGTCCGCCACGGAGACCCGACCGACCACGAAGGCCACGACGCGCGTCCCCCACTCCTGGTCCGGCACTCCCAGCACCTCGCACGCCATGATGCCCGGGTGCGCACGCAGCCGCGCGGCGACGGCGGCTGCGGGCACGTTGACGCCGCCGCTCACCACCATGTCGTCGAGCCGCCCGAGCACGCTGAGCCGGCCGTCCTCGTCGATGCGACCGGCGTCGGAGGTGAGGAACCAGCCGTCCACGAGCACCTCGGCGGTCTGCACGGGATCGCCCTCGTAGCCGTCGAACACGGTCGGCCCACCGATCCTGATCCGCCCACCGTCACCGAGGGCGAGCGCGACCGCGTCCAGCGGCATCCCGTCGTAGACGCAGCCGCCGGCGGTCTCCGCCATGCCGTAGGTCGCCACGACCCGCACCCCGGCCTCCTCGGCCCGGATGCGCAGCGCGGGATCGATCGGACCACCCCCGAGCAGGACGGTGTGGGCGGTGCGCAGCGCGGCCACCTGGTCGGGGTCGTCGAGGACCCGCAGCAGCTGCGTCGGCACCAACGAGGTGAACCACGTGCCCTCCCGCGGCCACACCGGCGCCGCCGCGTCGAGCAGCAGCGGCTCGTGCCCCGCGACGAGGGACCGGCAGATCACCTGCACCCCGGCGACGTACGACGCCGGCAGCGCCAGCACCCACGGTCCGAGCCCACCCAGGCGGCGCTCGGTGGCGCTCACCGAGGCCAGGACCGCCCGGCGGGAGAGCTGCACGCGCTTGGGGCGTCCCGTCGACCCGGAGGTCTCCACGACCCAGGGGTCGGGCTCACCGGTCGCCTCCAGCCAGCGGGCCAGGGCCCTGACCTGCCCCATGGCCGTGACCTCGCCGTTATCCATGTGCTCAACGCTAGTCCGCCGTGGTTGCATGCTCGCCGTGTCCTCGGTGATCGCGACGTTGAAGCCCCCCTCACCCCTCGCCGGCAAGCTGTCGGTGCAGTCGGTGCTCTACGCGATCGGTGACGGCACCTTCATGACCGCCAGCGCGGTCTTCTTCACCCAGATCGTCGGGCTCTCGGCCGCCCAGGTGGGCCTCGGCATCACGGTGGCGGGCGTCGTGTCCTTCCTCGTCGCCGTGCCGGCCGGCAAGCTCGCCGACAGGATCGGCCCCCAGAACACCTGGTGCATCGGCGCGTTCGGCACGGCCGCGATGTACACCGTGTGGCCCTTCATCGACGGCTTCGTCGCGTTCCTCGCGATGAGCATCGTGCTCGAGGTCGTCAACAGCGCCGGCGGCGCCGGCCGGGGTGCCTACATCCTCGACGTCCTGCCGCGTCAGGAGCGGGTGCAGTCGCAGGCCTACATGTACTCCGCGCTCAACCTCGGCTTCACGCTCGGCGCCGCCCTCGGTGGCTTCGCGCTCGCCTTCGACAACGACACCGTGATCCGGGCGCTGCCCTGGCTCACCGCAGCGCTGGTCGCCGTCAACGCCTACTGGATCGCGCGCCTGCCGCGGGCCGCCCACCGCGAGCGGCCCAACGTCCTGGAGGCGGCCGTGGAGGGCGCCCTGGAGGGCGACGCCCCCGGCGAGGTGCCGGGTGCGCTGCGCAACCGCGGATTCCTCGCCACCTCGTTCTTCGGCGGTGTCCTGAGCACCAACCAGGTGCTGCTCCAGATCGTCATCCCGCTGTGGCTGGTCGAGGAGACCGACGCCCCCCGGGTCCTGCTCGCGCTGCTCTTCGGCACCAACACCGTCATGTGCATCTTCCTGCCGATGGCGGCCTCGCGCGGCGTCAAGGACGTGGCCACGGCCCTCAGGGCCGCCCGCATCAGCTCGGCGTTCTTCGTCGCCTCCTGCGTCATCACCCTGATCACGCACGACACCGTCGGGGCGCTCACGATCGCGCTGATCTGGCTCGGCCACATCACCGTGACCGGTGCGGAGCTCTACCTCTCCGCGGCCACCTGGGCGTTCGAGTCCGAGCTGTCCGACCCGGACAAGCGCGGTGAGTACCAGGGCGCCGGCAACCTCGGAGGCACGCTCGGCTACGTCTGGGCGCCGGCGCTCTACACGTTCCTCGCGATCAGCTGGGGGTCCTACGGCTGGCTGGTGATCGCGGTGATCGTGATCGCCGCCACCGTGGGCATCCACCCGGCCAGCCGCGCCGCCCAGCGCTTCCTCGTCGAGCACGACCTCGACCCGAGCCGCTGAGCCGCGACCACCTGGGGGACAATCGTGTCTCGTGGCTACCTCCGCTGACTGGCTCGCCGGCGCGCGTCCGCGCACCCTCCCCGCTGCGGTCGCGCCGGTCCTCGCCGGCACCGGCGTGGCGGCGTACGCCGGAGCGTGGGACGAGTGGCAGGGCGTCTGGTGGAAGGCCGTCCTCGCCCTGGTGGTGAGCCTCGCCCTCCAGGTGGCGGTCAACTACGCCAACGACTACTCCGACGGCATCCGCGGCACCGACGACGACCGGGTCGGCCCGATGCGCCTGGTCGGCTCGGGTGCCGCGACCCCGGCCGCGGTCAGGCGCGCCGCCTTCCTCGCGTTCGGGGTCGCCGGCGTCGCCGGGCTGGTCCTCGCCGCCAGCACCGCCTGGTGGCTGGTCGCGGTGGGCGCCGTGTCCGTGGTCGCCGCCTGGTACTACACCGGCGGCTCGACCCCCTACGGCTACCTCGGCCTGGGCGAGGTCATGGTCTTCGTCTTCTTCGGCCTGGTCGCGGTCATCGGCACCACCTACGTCCAGACCGAGAGCTGGGTCTGGCCGGCCTTCTACGCCGGGATCGGGGTCGGGGCGCTGGCCTGCGCGATCCTGGTCGTCAACAACCTGCGCGACATCCCCACCGACACCGTGGCCGGCAAGCGCACGCTCGCCGTACGCCTGGGCGACGGCCGCACCCGCGCCCTCTACCTGCTGCTCGTCCTCGCGGCGGCGGTCGCCGTCGTGGCGGTCGCCGGCGCCACGACCTGGTGGGTGCTGGTCGCCCTGGCGTTCCTCGCCGTGGCGCTCCCGGCGGTGCGCACCGTCATGAGTGGCGCCACCGGGCCCGGGCTCATCCCGGTGCTCCAGCAGACCGGCCTCGCCGAGCTGGTCTGGGCGGCGCTGGTCGCCGCCGCGCTCGTCGTCCGCGGCTGAGCCTGACTGGCGCGACGTCCGGCGCTGCGGGAGCCGACGTAGGGTCGAGGGCATGTGGTTCCTCGTGCTCGTCCTGCTGGTCGCCGCGGCCTTCGTCGCCTACAAGATGCGGGTCCCGCTCCTCGCCAAGGTCCTCGGTCAGTCCGAGGGACGGGTCAACCGCCGGCTCGACCGCCGCAAGGACTGAGCCGCCGGCGGCTCAGGGCCGCGCCTCAGGGCCGGTCGGCGGACGCCTCGTCCTGCGCGTCCTCCACGTCCTCGCGAGCCTTCATCTCCTCGAGCCGGGCCGACGCGGCCCGCGCACGGTCCTCGACGCGCCGCGCGAAGGCCTCGCGCTGACGGTTGAGGAGGAAGTAGGAGCCGACCCCGCTGACGACGAACGCGATCACGACGACCCACGTGACGTTCACCTGGTCGGACAGTGCCGCCCACACCCCGAAGACGATCGCGAACGATCCGACGAAGAGGGCGAGGCGCAGGCCGGTGTAGACGAGAAACTCCTTCACCCCACCAGGGTAGTTCGTGACCACTAGGCGCCTACTCTGGAGGGGTGCTCAAGTTCCTGCTCTTCGTCGTCGTGTTCGCCCTGGCGACCTACTACGTCGTCCGCCTCCTGCAGCAGCGCAGCGGTGGGGGTGGTGGCGGGCGACCGCAGGTGAAGCGTCCGCGTCGGCCCCAGCCGCCGCCGCGCATGGTCGCGCCCGACGACGACGAGGACTTCCTGCGCGAGATCGAGCGCAAGCGCCGTCGCAACCAGAAGCGCAAGGACCCCGACGACCCGGACGCCGTCGGGTCCTGACCCGTCAGCCGCGTGGTCGGGTCCGGTACGTCACGAGCATGACCCCGCCCGGCAGTGGCTCGACGGCCACCGCATGCACGTCACGGGGGCGGTCCAGGCCTCGGAAGAGCGGGATCCCGTCCCCGAGCAGGATCGGGTTGACCTTGACCTGGATCTCGTCGACCAGGTCGACGAGCTGACCCGCGAGGTCGGCCCCACCGCAGAGCCAGACGTCCTTGCCGGGCTCTGCCAACAGGTCGGCCACACCGGCGCGGACGTCGCCTCCGACCACCTCCACGTCCGAGGAGGCCGGGAGGTCCCGGTGCGTGACCACGACCTGGCGCAGGTGGGGATAGGCCCCGCCCACCAACCCCGCGTCGAGGGCCGGGGCGTGGGTGCGGCGCCCCATCACGACGGTGTCGAACCTGCGGGGTGCACCGGTGACACCGAGCGCCTCGCGCAGGTGCGCGGGGCAGGTCTCGGGGTAGCGGTCGAACAGCGCCGCCAGGGTCTCCCTGTCCTGGGGGAACTGCGAGAAGTCGCCGGCCGCGTCGGCGATGAAGCCGTCGAGCGAGGTGGCGACGTGGTAGACGAGCTCGCGCATGGCGCCTCCCATCGTGGGGGTGTGGGTCCTCCGCAATGTACAACAGACGTAGTGGTTGGCCTACCATCGGCTCCATGGTCGCCAACCCAGGCCGCAGGGCCGACGTCACGAGAGCGGCGCTGGAGATCCTCGGCCGCCACGGGAGCCGGGCACTCACCCACCGTGCAGTCGACTCGCTGGCCCAGATGCCGCCGGGGACCTGCTCCAACTACTTCCCGAGCCGGGCCGCCCTCCTGCTCGCCATGGCCCGGGGCGCGTTCGAGCAGCTCGCCCCCGACCCGGCCCGGCTGACCGAGCTCGAGCGCGCCCCGGCCGGGGAGGCGCTGGAGGGCTATGCGGCGTACGTCGTCGAGCGACTCATCCTCCGGCCGGACCTCGCCCGGGCGCTCGTCGAGCTGCGCCTCGAGGCGTCGCGGTCACCCGACGTCGCGGCGGTCCTGACGCCGTTCCTCCGGCAGGGGCTCCGCGCCGACGTCGCCTTCCACGAGTCCCGTGGCCTGCCGGGCGGGGCCGAGCTGGTCCTGCTGCTGCACCACCTGGTCAACGGCATCCTGCTGGACCACCTGACCGTGCCGCTCGACCCCGGGAGCAACCCCGTGGCCGTCGCGCGACGGGCCGCGCGTCGTCTCGCCCAGGACGTCGGGCCCTAGCGACCCGGCAGGCCCTGCGCCGTGGTCTCGGCGGGCTGCACGATCGCGGGGGCGCTCTCGGCGTAGGAGTGCTGGCTGGTCGTGGAGAAGAAGTTGATCCCGATGAAGTTGAACCACAGCGTGGCCAGGCCGACGAGGGCGAGGATGGCGGCGTTCTTGCCCTTCCACCCCGCGGTCGAGCGGGCGTGCAGGTAGGCGGCGTAGACGACCCAGGTGATGAAGGCCCACACCTCCTTGGGGTCCCAGTTCCAGTAGGACGACCAGGCCTCGTGCGCCCAGATCGGCCCCGTGATGAGCACCGCGAAGGTCCAGACCGGGAAGCCGAAGGCGTGGATGCGGTAGGAGACGCGGTCCAGCGTGGCCAGCGAGGGCACCCGCGCGAGCGGACCGGTGGTGATGTCGCCCTTGCGGTTCTTGATCAACCACATCGCCGAGGTGATGCCGCCCAGCGAGAACGCGCCGGTGGCGATGACCGCGGAGACGACGTGGATGACGAGCCAGTAGGAGTTGAGGGCCTCGGTCAGCGGGGTGACCTCGCTGTGCAGCCAGATCACCGCGACCATCAGCATCGAGAGCACGAAGGCGACCACGATCGGGGCCATCCACGCGAGCGCGAAGCGGCGGTAGAGCACGAGGTACATCAGGGTCACGACGAAGGTGCCCGAGATGGTGAACTCGTACATGTTGCCCCAGGGCACCCGGTTGGGGTCGGCGGCCATGCCGCGCCCCACGAGGGAGGTCAGGTGCACCACGGCCGCGATCATCGTGAGCAGCAGTCCCAGGCGACCGAAGAGGGCGACGCGCTGGCGGGACCCCGCGGTGCCGCTGCTCGTGTCGTCCGCTGGGCCGGTGGCCACCGCGACGGAGCCCGCGGAGGCGCTCGCGCGGGTGGACGCCGTGGCGGCCGCCACCTCGACCGGCACGGTGCCGCGCAGCGCCGACCACTCGATCAGGTGCGCCAGCAGGGCCAGGAAGTAGACGATCCCGCTGACCGCGATCGCCTGGTCGCTGAGGGTCTCCCACGCGGTGTTGCTCATTGCTTCTCCTCGGCTCGGGGTGGTGCGGCGCGCAGCTCGCCCACGATCTCCTCCAGCACCGGGGCGACGTCGCCCCCGCCGGAGCGGTCGAGGGCTGCGACCTCGACCATGGTGGCACTGTCGTCCTCATCGGAGCCGGGCCGTGCCCGCACCCACACCCGACGCGGGCGGATGAACAGCGAGCCGCACATCCCGATCAGCGCCAGCACCACACCGAGCAGCGTGAGCTCCTTGCCGGGCGTCTGGCTGAACTGGATGCGCGTCCAGGGCTGGACGCTCTCGAAGGTGACGGTCCCGAGACCGTCGGGGAGCGTCGCGGTCTCGCCGATCGACAGGTCCAGCCGCAGGGGCTGGCCCTCGTCGTTGAGCACCTGCGTGGCGTTGGCCTTGTCGAGCACGTAGACCGACTGCGACGTCGGCACGTCGAGGCCGAGGTCGCCGGTGTAGACCGACATCGACAGCAGCGGGTTGAGGTCGTCGGGATAGATCGTCAACGGGTTGCCGCCGACCAACTCGAAGGTCGGGTAGAAGAGCCCCTCGAGGCCGATCTGACCGGGCTGCGCGTCGGGCGACTTCACGACGCCGAAGGACAGGAAGCTCTGGTCCTGCGGCAGGAACGGCGTGGGCCCGCTGTAGACCTCGTTGCCCTCACCGTCGGTCACGGTGATGACCGGGGCATAGCCGTGGCCGATGAGGAAGACGTCGGTGTCGCCGATGCTCAGCGGGTGGTTGACCCGCAGGTCGTAGGACTGCTCGTCGCTGCCGGGCTGGTCGGTGTAGGTCAGCCCGGCGTCGAACGCCCGCGCCAGCACACCGCGGTTGGTGCGCTGCCACTCGACGTCGAAGGAGTCGAAGGAGAAGACGAACGGGTCCATCTGGTCGGCCGAGAAGAGGGAGCCGGGCTCGAAGTCGTCGTACTGGCTGATGGTGTTGGCGAAGGTCGAGCCCTGCGCGATGACCGCGCCGCCGCGGAAGCCGAAGAGGCTGCCGAGCGCGAAGCCCACCAGCACCACCACGACCGACAGGTGGAAGACCAGGTTGCCGACCTCGCGCAGGTAGCCACGCTCGGCGCTGACGAAGTCGTCACCGTCCTGCGCCGACCGCAGCCGGTAGCCGCGGGCCCTGAGCACCTCCCGGGCACGCCGGAGCACCTCGTCGACGCTCTCCCCGCTGCCGTACGACGCGTGGTCGGGCAGGCGGGTCAGGTTGCGGGGGGCGACCGGCGGGGGTGTCCGGATCGCACGGAGGTAGACGAACGTGCGCGGGATGATGCAGCCGACCAGCGAGATCATCAGCAGGATGTAGATCGCGCTGAACCACGGGGAGTCGTAGACCGAGAAGAGGCTGAGCTTCTCGTAGATCGGCGTCAGCGTCGGGTGGTCGGCCTGCCAGCGGGAGGTCTTGAGGGAGTCGACGCCCTCCTGCGGGATGACCGAGCCCGGCACGGCCGCCAGGGCGAGCATCAGCAGCAGGATCAGCGCCGTGCGCATCGAGGTCAGCTGGCGCCACAGCCAGCGACCGAGCTCACGCGGGTTGAGCTCGCCGAGGCGGCGCTCCGGGGTCTCGGGAGGGGGCTCGACGGGGGCCGAGGTCCGGGTCGTCACACGCTCACCTCGAAGTCGCTGATCAGCCGGACCTGGATCCAGGTCACGGCGCTGTCCCAGAGACCGCTGACGAGCAGGAGGCCCACGACCACCAGCATCACGCCGCCGATGCGCGTGACCCAGGCCTGGTGACGACGGACGAACGCGATGGCGCCCAGGGCCCGCGTGTAGGCCAGGCCCAGCACCACGAAGGGCAGGCCCAGTCCGAGTGCGTAGATCCCGGCCAGCAGCGCGCCACGGCCGGCCGTCGCCTCGTTGATCGACAACGTGGTGATCGCGCCCAGGGTCGGGCCGATGCACGGCGTCCAGCCGAGGCCGAAGAGGATGCCGAGGAAGGGGGCCGCAGCCAGCCCGACGGCCGGGACCTTGTGCACCCGCCACTCGCGCTGGAGGAACGGGATGAGACCTGCGAACGCCAGGCCGAAGACGATGGTCAGCACCCCGAGCACGACGGTGATCTCGCGCTGCCAGGTGCGCAGCCAGAAGCCGACCGCCCCCGTGGCGGCACCGATGCTGACGAAGACCAGCGCGAACCCGAGCACGAACAGCACCGAGCCCACGAACATCCGTCCCCGGTGCGCCTCGCCCTCACCGGACGCGAGGTCGGCCCCGGAGAGCCCGGTGGCGTAGGAGAGGTAGCCGGGCAGCAGCGGGATCACGCACGGCGAGAAGAACGACACCAGCCCTGCGACCAGCGCGACGGGCAGGGCCAGGGCGAGGGAGCCGCTCGCGGCCTGGGTCTGGAACCAGTCACCCATCCTCGGCGAGCACCTCCTCGACCAGCTCGGTCAGGGTCAGGGCAGAGGTCAGCGCGCCCGAGACGACCGCGGCGACGCGGCCCTCCCGGTCGAGCACGATGGTGACCGGCGGGGAGCGCGGCGCATAGCGCCCCAGGCCCAGCAGCGCCTCGCTCGCCTGGTCGTGGATCGAGGGGTAGTCGATGCCGGACTTCCGCTCGAAGGCCAGCGCCGGCGCGACCTCCTCGCGGATGTTGACCCCGACGAACGGCACGTCGAGCTCGGCATCGGCCTCGACCAGGAACGGCACCTCCGTGCGGCACGGCGGGCACCACGAGCCCCACACGTTGAGGACGACGACCTCGCCGCGCAGGTCGGCCACGTCGAGCGGCTCGCCCTCGAGCGTGTCACCGGCCAGCTCGATCGGCTCGTCGCGGTCCGCGACCGCGATCTGCGCGATGCTGCCCAGCTGCTCGACGTACCCGCCGTCACCGGTCCCGCGCAGGCTCGAGCAACCCGAGACCGCCAGCAGGACGACGGCCAGCATCGCCGCCCGTCGTACGACGGGGCGCGCGGCGTGGGCTCGGGCGGGGGCGGTCATGTCAGGGCCGCTTCTCCTCGGGGGCTCCCCCGGCGGAGAACGGCGCCTTCTTGTCCCCGGTCGGGATCAGGTCGCCCGCGGGCTCGCTGTAGGAGACCTGGGTCAGTCGGTCCCCGACGAAGTGGAAGGAGGTGAGCGAGGTCAGGGTGCACTGGCGCTTGCGGGGGTCGTGGAGGAAGGAGCGCTTCTCCACGTGCAGACGGGTGGTCCAGATCGGCAGCTGGTGCGAGACCAGCACGGCCTCGTGACCGGTCGCGGCGATGCGCGCGTCGTGAACCGCGGCCATCATCCGGGCGACGATGTCGGCGTAGGGCTCTCCCCACGACGGCTTCCACGGGTTGTAGAGGTACTTCCAGTTCTTCGGCTTCTTCAGCGTGCCGTCGCCCTGGCCGAAGCGCTTGCCCTCGAAGACGTTGGTCGACTCGATGATCCGCTCGTCGGTCGTGATCTCGAGGCCGCGGAGCAGCGACAGGGGCGCGGCGGTCTCCTGCGCGCGCTCCAGCGGCGAGGCCCGCAGGTGCACGATGTCGCGGTCCTTGACGGCGTCGGCGACCTTCTCGGCCATCTGCTTGCCGAGCTCGGAGAGGTGGAAGCCGTCCCGGCGGCCGTAGAGCACGCCGTCGGGGTTGTGCACCTCGCCGTGGCGCATCAGGTGGACGATCGTGTCGGGGGTCTGGCTCATCGGGCTCCTCCGGCGGCGGCGGCCGCTGTCGCGGCGTGGGGCAGGGCGTCCAGGACGGTCTGGATCGCCCGGTCGTCGTGGGCGGAGGACAGGAACCACGCCTCGTACGCCGACGGCGGGAGGTAGACGTGTCGCTCCAGCATGGCGTGGAAGAAGGCGGCGTAGGCCGCACTGTCGGTGCGCGAGGCGGCCGCGAAGTCCCGCACGGGGCCGTCGGCGGGGTCGGTGAAGAAGACGGAGAACATGGTGCCCGCGGCCTGCACGACGTGCGGCACACCGGCGGCGGTCAACGCGTCGGCGGTCGCCTGCTTGATGACGTCGCCCGCGCTCGTGATGTGGGCGTAGACGTCGTCGGTGGCCAGGCGCAGCGTCGTGAGGCCGGCCGTCGTGGCGATCGGGTTCCCCGAGAGGGTGCCGGCCTGGTAGACGGGCCCCTCGGGCGCCAGGTGGGACATGACGTCGGCGCGACCACCGAAGGCCGCCGCAGGGAAGCCGCCGCCCATCACCTTGCCGAAGGTCATCAGGTCGGGGGTCCAACCCTCGACCGCCCCGTCGATGCCCCAGTAGCCGGTGCGCGAGGCCCGGAAGCCGGTCATGACCTCGTCGGTGACGAAGAGCGCGCCGTGGCGGGTGCAGATGTCGGCGAGGAAGCCGTTGAATCCGGGCTCGGGCGGCACGACGCCCATGTTGCCGGCCGCCGCCTCGGTGATCAGGCAGGCGATCCGGTCGCCGTGCTCGGCGAAGGCGGCCTCGACGGCAGCCCGGTCGTTGTAGGGCAGGACCAGCGTCAGGGCGGTCGAGGACTCCGGCACTCCGGGCGTCCCGGGCACCGCGAAGGTCGCCAGGCCGGAGCCGGCCGAGGCGAGCAACGAGTCGACGTGTCCGTGGTAGCAACCGGCGAACTTCACCACGACGTCGCGACCGGTGAAGCCGCGCGCCAGCCGGATCGCCGACATGGTGGCCTCGGTGCCCGAGGAGACGAAGCGCACCTTGTCGATCGGGGTGCGCTCGACGATCTCCTCGGCGAGCAGGACCTCGGGCTCGGTGGGGGTGCCGTACGACGTGCCCCGCGCGACCGCGCCGGTCACGGCAGCCAGGACCTCGGGATGCGCGTGCCCCAGGAGCATCGGGCCCCACGAGCAGATCAGGTCGACGTAGTCGACGCCGTCGACGTCGGTCAGCCAGGCACCGCTCGCGGAGCGGATGAAGCGCGGGGTGCCACCGACCGCGTTGAAGGCCCGGACCGGGGAGTTGACCCCTCCGGGCGTGACAGCCCTGGCCCTCGCGAAGAGGGCGCCGGACGTGGGGGCAGGATCGGCCGTGGTCACCTCCTCATTGTCGCCGAGGGACCCCAGCGAGCAGCATCCGCGCCCGCCGGCTGAGCGGGATCGTGTGACGGACACCACGGTCCCGTACCATGGGTCACGCCTACCACCTCCCCGCTCCTTCACGACGTTTTCCCCTCCGGCCGTAACTTGGCTGTGACACGATTCGTTGGGTTAGCACAGCCGGCAGGTGGGAAGCATGGCTGCAACTCAAGGGGAGATGTCCATGTCCGCCAAGCGCTTCGGTCGCACGCAGAAAGCGACGGCAATCCTGCCGCTCGCGCTGCTGTCGGCCGCCTGGACCGCCAGCCTCGCCGGCGTCGGTCCGACCACCGCGGTGTCCGCACCGACCATCACCGAGTCGACCTCGCTGCCCGACGGCACGAGCGTGCCGACCGAGGCGATCGAGGCTCCGGCCTCGGTCAGTGGCGGCGAGCTCGGCGGCGGCGTGGGTGGCAACACCGCGCAGATCATCGCGACCTCCTCCACCAACGGCATCCCCTCGGCAGCCCTGGCCGCCTACCAGCGCGCCGAGACCGTCATCAACTCCGCCGACAAGACCTGCAACCTGTCCTGGCAGCTCGTCGCCGCCATCGGCCGTGTCGAGTCCGACCACGGCCGCTACGGCGGCAACGCGCTGAACAACGACGGCATCGCCACCCCCGGCATCTACGGCATCGCCCTCAACGGCAAGAACAACACCGCCGTCATCCGCGACACCGACGCCGGCCTCTACGACAACGACCAGGTCTTCGACCGCGCCGTGGGCCCCATGCAGTTCATCCCCTCGACCTGGTCGGTCGTCGGGGTCGACGCCGACGGCGACGCCCAGCGCAACCCCCAGGACATCGACGACGCCGCCCTGGCCACCGCGGTCTACCTCTGCTCCGGCAACGACGACCTCGCGACCCTGACCGGCCAGCGCGCCTCGGTCTACCGCTACAACCACTCCCAGTCCTACGTCGACCTCGTGCTCTCCATCATGGAGAACTACATGTCCGGCGACTACACCTCGGTGCCCAACTCCACCACCGCGGCCGGCTACATCGTGCCCGACCCCGGCTACACCCCGCCCGCCTCCGGCCCCCGGGGCAACGGACCTGGGGCCGACATCAAGCCCCAGCCCTCCGGCGGCGGCACCACCCCCACCGCACCCGAGACCACCGACCCCACCCCCGACGGCGGCAGCACCGGTGGCGGCAGCACCGGTGGCGGCAACACCGGTGGCGGCAACGGCGGCGGTCTCCCGATCCCCGAGGAGAACCCGGTCCCGCTGCCCTCGGTCACCATCCCGCCGCTGCCCTCGACCCAGGTCGAGCCCGTCGACGACGTCCTCACCCTCGCCCAGGCGATCGTGCAGTGCACCCTCGACGGCTACATCGACAACCCGCTCAAGAGCGACGACAAGTTCGATCAGTGCGTCAAGGACTACACCAGCTGATCGCCCTTCGACCCACGACGAGCCCCGGCCTGAGGCCGGGGCTCGTCGCATGTCGGAGCACCCTCACCTGGCGCAACCCCAGGGGCCGCACCCGCCTCCGACCTGCGCAAAGTCCCTCGCGAACGAGATCGGAGGCGTAGTTTTGACTGCCATGGAGGACCCGACACCGTCGCACAGCGAGCCTGCCGGCGAGCTGTTCGAACGCTGGCTCTCGCACCGCGAAGGGGCTGTCGGCGAGACCCGCGCACCAGTCGGTCCGGTCACCCCCGACGCGGCCCTCGAGGCCGAGCAGGTGGCCCTGGCCGTGCGGCTCGCCGAGGAGGCCCACGAGGCGCACGAGGCCACCACGGCGACCGCCGGCTCGGTCGTCCTCGAGGAACCCCCCACACCGGCACCCGCAGCACCCCCGGAGGAGCGGCTGAGCTGGTCGCGCACCTCGGCGTTGTCCCGTCTGGCCCGACGCCTGCGTCCCACGGCGCCAGCGACCACCACCCAGGAGCCGACCTCCCCGCCCCGGGTGACGCTCGTCCAGTCCAGCAACCCCTCGACGCCCCCCTCGCCCCCGACCGCACCCCAGCCCGCGACGCCGGCCACCCCGGTCAGCGCCAGGACGCCGGTCCCCGACGCGCGCGACAACGGCCACGTGGTGTTCAAGCCCCGCACCGGCGCCCGTCGCCTGGTCGGCCTCCTGCTGCTCGCCTCCCTGGCGGCGACGGCCTACGCCGGATACGAGGCCTACGACGTGCGCACGACCAACACCATCGCCGTCGCGGCCACCCTCGGCGCCCTCAGCCTGGTCCTGTGGGCATTGCGGGCCGGCTCGTCGGCGCCGCGCCTCAGCGTCACCAGCGGCCAGCTCGAGGTGCTCGGCTCCGCCGGACGCTTCGTCTTCGACCTGGACAGCCCCTACACCCCGATCGAGGTCGTCGGCACAGCCGGCAAGCGCGGCTGGAGGGTGCTCTTCCTGCGACGCGGGATGTCGCCGTTCGTGATCGACTCCTCCATGGTCGACCCGACGGAGTTCATGAGCGTGCTGCGACGTCACCGCCCGGAGCGGACCGACTGACGACGTCGGTCGCGATCCAGTAGCGTCGCTTGCCGTTGCGTGGGTCCTCGAAGATCCCGCCGGCACCCTCGATGGTCCCCCGGGAGCCCGCGTTGTCCTCGTCGCAGGTCACCAGCGCCTGCTCGATGCCGAGCACGGCCGCCTTCCCCAGGGAGAGCGCCAGCGCCCGAGCGGCGTGGCCCTCGCGACGGCGCGACGGGCGCACGGAGTAGCCGATGTGGCCGCCCTCCTGGAGCAGCCAGTCGTTGAGCACGTGCCGCAGCGCCAGGAAGCCGACCACCTCGGTCCCGTCGGTGATCCAGAAGAACGAGCAGCGCACCCAGTCCTCGCGGATCGGGTCGGTGGCCGCGGAGCGCAGCCACGCGGCGTAGGCGGCGCACCCGTGCTCGTCGTAGACCGGCGCGGGGTCACCCAGGCCGGACCCGTGGGGGTAGTCGGTGCCGAACTCGGCCATCGCGGCCGCCCACGAGGCGTGCCAGCGGACATCGGGGACGACGAGCTCGGTCATGGCCTCATCCCATCAGAGCGGCCGCGCCCCCGGCCACCGCATTCCGGGCCCACCACAAAACTGGAACGTGTTCTAGACTTCCGCCGTGAGCGGATACGTCAAGGACGACCTCGACCTCGAGGAGGTGGAGCGCCAGAAGGCGCTCTACGGCCCCTTCGCCCAGTCGGTGCGCGAGCTGGTGGACGCCGCCATCCGCACCACGGTCGACGACGACGAGATCCGGCGGGCGCAGGGCGAGATCGAGGCGATCGTGGCACGCCTGCGCACCAGCCAGCTGGAGGGACCGTACGGCGTGCGGTTCGGCGCCGAGGGCCGCGGACGGCCGTGGGGCAACACGGTGGTGGGGCTGCGCAACGGTGCGGCTCCCCCGCTGGTGATCGACCACGACGACACCGGCCGCGCGTGGTCGGACTTCCACCTCGGCGCGGCCTACGAGGGGCCTCCGGGGCTCGTGCACGGCGGCGTCTCGGCGCTGCTGCTGGACCAGCTGCTCGGCGAGGCGGCTGGCGCAGGCGGCAAGCCCGGCATGACCGGCACCCTCACCCTGACCTACCGCCAGGGCACACCGCTGGGCGACCTGCGGGCCGAGGCCTGGATCGACCGCAGCGAAGGCATCAAGACCTGGGCCAAGGGCCACATCATCGGCCCCGAGGGCGTGACGGTGGAGGCCGAGGGCGTGTTCATCCTGCCGCGCTGGGCCCGCGCCGCGATCGAGCGTCGGGACCCGGAGGCGCCGACCCCGAGCTACTTCGAGTAGGACCCGCGATCGGAGGCGGGGCTCAGACCCGCTCGGCGCTCTTGACGCCACGCTCGCCGGCGTCGGTGAGCCTGGCCTCCTCGACGGCCTGCCGCTCCAGCTCGTGGCGACGACTCTCGTCGAGCAGCTCACGCGCGGCGTCGTAGGCCCCGGGGGCCGAGACCAGGTCGGTCGCGCCGCGGCGCAACCGGCCGAGGGCGGCGCGGGCGAAGATCTGCTGCTCGGTCGTGGTGCGCTCGGAGCGGCCGCGACCCAGGAACGAGACGAACCAGTGCAGGACCGCGGTGACGCGGTTCTTGAAGCCGGTGATGTAGACGAGGTGCACGGCGAGCCACATCAGCCAGGCGATGACGCCGGTGAGGCGGAGCTTGCCGACCATCGCGACCGCCCGGAAGCGGCTGATGATGGCCATGGAGCCCTTGTCGAAGTAGCGGAACGGCGGCTGCGCGGGCTTGCCCTTGAGCCGGTTGTCGATCTCCTTGGCGGCGTACTTGGCGCCCTGGATCGCGACCTGCGCGACACCGGGGAGGTTGTCGAGGGCGATCATGTCGCCGACGACGAAGACCTCGGGGTGCCCGGGCAGCGTGAGGTCGGGGTTGACGCCGATGCGACCGGCGCGGTCGAGCGGGGCACCGGTCTGCTCGGCCAGGGTCTTGCCGAGCGCGCTGCCCTGGACGCCCGCGGCCCAGATCTTGGTGACGGTGTTGATCCGCTCGACGCGGCCGTCCTTGTACTTCACCTCGAGGCCGCGCTCGTCGACGTCGGTCACCATGGCACCGAGCTGGACCTCGACGCCGAGCTTCTCGAGCTCGCGGGCGGTCCAGTCGCCGAGCTTCTTGCCGAACGGCGGCAGCACCTGCGGCGCGGCGTCGAGGAGCACGACCCGGGCGGTGCGGGTGTTGATGGCCCGGAAGTCGCGCTTGAGGGTGCGGTGCGCGAGCTCGGCGATCTGGCCGGCCATCTCCACCCCGGTCGGGCCGGCGCCGACGACCACGAAGGTCAGCAGGTGGTCCACGTTGTCGCCGCGCTGGGCGCCGAGCTCGGCCATCTCGAAGGCGCCGAAGATGCGGCCGCGGAGCTCGAGGGCGTCGTCGATGCTCTTCATGCCGGGGGCGTACTCAGCGAACTGGTCGTTGCCGAAGTAGGACTGGCCCGCTCCGGCCGCGACGATCAGCGAGTCGTAGGGGTGGACGTTCTCGCGACCGAGGACGTGGGAGGTGACCACGCGCTTCTCGAGGTCGATGCCGGTGACCTCGCCCAGGAGGACCTGGACGTTCTTCTGGCTGCTGAGGACCTCACGCGTCGGGGGCGCGATCTCGCCCTCGGACAGGATGCCGGTGGCGACCTGGTAGAGCAGCGGCTGGAAGAGGTGGTGGGTGGTCTTGGCGACCATCGTGACGTCCACGTCGGTGCGTCGGAGGGCCTTCGTGCCGAACAGTCCGCCGAAGCCGGACCCGATCACCACGACCTGGTGGCGTGCGCTGCTGGTCTCGGTGCTCATGGTCTGCTCCCGTGGTCGGTGGGTCCTCGCCACCATTGTCCCGTGACCCGACAACGCTGACCAATCCCGGCTTCCGTCGTCTGTGTCACATGGCTGGACCACTGGGGCGGCGTGAAGAAATTTCAACGACATCAGGTTTGCTGCCGCGCCCCCCGGGGTAAATCAGCCGACAATGGCTCCACCCTGTCCTGTTGACGTCGGAGAATTCGTTGCCGCTGAACCGGCCGGCCCTGTCCTTGGGCTCTGGGCCCAGGGGTGTGCAAGATGCACGCCGCTGGGTGGTCGAGACGTGCGTTGACATCGGCCGCGAGGACCTCGTCGAGTGCGCCGAGCTGGGCGTCTCCGAGCTCGTCACCAACGCCCTCCTCCACGGGGCGGCCCCGATCCAGGTGCGTGTGCGCGGCACCCGGGAGCACCCCCGTGTCGAGGTCCGCGACGGGTCGACGACCCCGCCGACGCTCCCGTCCAACACCGAGCCGATCGACGAGGACGACCTGCTGCTGACCTTCGGGCGTGGCCTGAGCATCGTGGCGCGCAGCGCCGACGCCTGGGGCGCCGAGATCGAGGACGACGGCAAGGTCGTGTGGTTCAACCCCGCGACCGGCTTCGCCGACGACGACGGTGCCGAGGGCACCATCACCGGCATCCTCGAGGGGCCCCGCGAGCAGCTCGAGGGCCAGGACCTCATCGAGTTCGACATCCGCGACGTCCCGCTCACCTCCTACATCGCCTTCCAGCGCCACTACCGCGAGCTGCGCCGCGAGGTGCGCCTGCTGGCCTTGGCCCACGAGTCCGACTACCCGTTGGCCAAGAGCCTCTCCGACCTCTTCGGCAGCCTGGAGCAGCCCCTGCGCGAGGGGATGGGCGCCGGGCAGATCGAGGCGGCCCTCGCGGCCGGCCAGACCAGCACCGACATCCACGTCGTGATGGACACCGAGGCGGCGACGACCGTGGGCCGCTTCATCGAGCTGCTCGACCTGGCCGACGCCTTCTGTCGCGAGGAGCGTCTGCTCTCGCTGGCCCGGACGCCGGAGCAGCAGCGCTTCCAGGAGTGGTTCCTCGGCGAGTTCGTCCGCCAGACCGGTGGCGAGGACCCCGTGCCGTGGCGTGAGCCGCTCCGCCCGGGTCGGGTCAGGCACACTAGCGTCTCGTGACTCCCCCGCTGCCGCGCCTGGTCGGTGCGGTGGCCCTCGGTGGAGCCGTCGGCGCCGTCCTGCGCCACGCCCTGGGTGAGGCGTTCGCCGACGGAAGCGGCTTCCCGTGGACGACCTTCGCCATCAACGTCTCCGGGGCCCTCGCGCTGGCCCTGCTCCCCGCGCTCGCAACCGTACGACGGTCCCGGACGCTCGCGGTCGCCCTCGGGCCGGGCGTCCTCGGCGGCTACACGACCCTCTCCGCGACCTCCGAGCAGGGACGCAGCCTGCTGGACCAGGGCCGCCCCGCCCTCGCCGCGACGTACCTGCTGGGGACGCTCCTGACCGCGCTGGTGGCCGTGACGGTCGCGTCGCACTGGTCGCGCCCGGAGGAGCGGGCCACCGTGGCTGCCGAGGGGGGCGACCGGTGACCGCACTGCTGGTGGGCCTCGGTGGCGCCGTCGGCGCGACCCTGCGCTTCCTGGTCGGCCACCGGCTCGACCGCGACGTCCCTGTCGGCACCTTCGTGGTCAACGTGGTCGGCTCGTTCCTGCTGGGCCTCTTCACCGCGATGTCGCTCGACGAGCAGCTGGTGGCGCTGCTGGGGACGGGCTTCTGCGGCGGCCTGACGACCTACAGCGCCTTCGCCGTGCAGACGCACGCCCTGGGGCGCCGCGGGGCGCTCTACGCGGCCCTGACGGTCCTGGTGGCCCTCGGCGCGTGCGCTGTGGGCTTCTGGGTCGGTCAGGCGTAGCCGAGCCGGTGCAGCCGCTCGTCGTCGATGCCGAAGTGGTGGGCCACCTCGTGCACGACGGTGATCCGGACCTCCTCGACCAGCTCGGCCTCGTCGGCACACATGTCGAGCAGGGGTCCGCGGAAGATGAAGATCCGGTCGGGGAGCTCGACCCCCATGGTGTGGTCGCGCTCGGTGAGGGCGACGCCGTCGTAGAGGCCCAGCAGGTCGGGCGGCTCGTCTGCCGGTGGCTCGTCCTCGACGAGGACGACGACGTTCTGGACCAGCGCGGCCAGCTCCTCGGGGATGCCGTCGAGCGCGCGGTCGACCAGCGCGTCGAAGCGCTCGGGGTCCATCTCGATCGGCATCCGGTCATTGTGCCCGGCGCCCGGGCAGGACCAGGAACTGCCCGCGAACGACAGCACGTCCCGGACCTGGTGGTCCGGGACGTGCTGGCTCTGCTTCTGCTGCGACCCCGACGGGACTCGAACCCGCGGCCTCCGCCGTGACAGGGCGGCGCGCTAACCAACTGCGCTACGGGGCCTTGGTGCTGCATTTTGCCCGGCACTGCCGGAGCGCTGGAACTCTAACCCATCCCCCTCGGCACCTCCCAATCCGGGATCGGATCGAGGGACTGGAGCGGGTGGAGCGAATGGTCACGAAAATCCTGTGCCACGCTCAGCCGGACGGGCGACGCAGGGCAGTTCCTAGAGTTTCGGCTTCGAGTTCCTACAGTTTCTCGCCCGGCGCGGTGGCCCGAGGCGTCGCCTTGAGCATCCACTGCGAGGGCACTCCGGCCCCTGGGTCTCGTCGCCGCGGACTGTCACGGTCACGAAGCGAAGGCGCTTAGGTCGGCTGCTATCGCTTGGGTTGTCAGCGGACTCCCGGAGGCCCCTGAAGTTCCTACAGTTCTTCTGTTGAATGCAGCGAAAGGCCTCAAGACTGTTGTCTTGAGGCCCTTCGCTGTTGCCGGTGAGTTAGGCGGCGGGGGGAACTGCTTCCGACTCTTCTCGCGTCTCGACTGCCTCCACAGGGAGCGTCGACTTCTCCACGAACGAGGTGATGAAGCGCAGGTTGGTCTCCACGGCGGCCATCGCGGCCGTGAGACTCCACATGGATCCACGCTTCCACTCGGTGCGTCCCTGTGTGAAATTGCCCCCGGTGGGTGACTTTAGGACCGAGAAGTAGGCCTCGGTGCGGCTGCGGCCGGGGTTGTAGATGGCCCAGTGCCTTGACGACTCCGCGATGAGGGGCTGCCAGTACTTGACGCCCTTCTTGTTGCCGCTGTCGTCGAAGTTCACGACGCTCGTCTTTCCGCAACACGTCGGCAGTGACTCGCCCTTGGGCAGATCAGCGGCTTCAACGCTGGGGACCCCGCGCTCGATGAGGTCACGGGTCTCCTGCTCCGGTCGCCGCACGAGAGGGCAGAGGACACGGCCCTCAGTAGCCGGGCAGGCGACCTGCAACTTGTACTGCTGCTCGGGGGCTTCTCCAGCCTTGGGGCGACCGACCTTGATGTTGCGCAGTTCGGGCAAGCGCCACTTCTGGCCCATCTTGAAGGCCGTCAGGTACGCCTCCTGTTCCGCGTGCGCGTCCCGCTGGGCCTGGGTTGCGTCGTGGCCGGGGTGCTTGAGTGTCCGAGTGAGGCGCTGCTTGTTGACTCCCGGGCACATGACGGACCCGCATCGGGCCAAGACGGGGCCTTCTGTCGACGTGCTGCCGGTTTCCGCGAGGCGCTCGTAGGGTCGCTGACGGTCCAGCGGCAGACCGACGAGGCCGAAGTTCCGCTCGATCAGGCCTGTGTTGAGGCCTGTTGCCTGCGGATACGCCCGGTCGCCCACCACGTACCGGTGCCAGACCCCCTGCTTGTCGCTCTTCTTCGTGCGCACGGGCGGGATCAGTGAGGGGTCGATGCGCTGGATCAGGTCGATCCCGGCCAGCACGGGTCCCGTAACGTCGGTGCCGGGCTCGGTGACGCCAATGCCCAGGCAGACTGCGGGGACGGTGTACTCGGCGCTGCCGCTAAGCGCAATGATGCTCTGAAGACCGACGACATCGGGGTGGCGCAGGTGCCGGTCGTGCGCTGTCTGGCGGGCGAGTTGCAACGCTGGGGCGATGTCACCGGGGTGCATGCCGGTGGTCACACGCGCCTTCGTCTCGTCGATCCCGATGTGCCCGTCCCACGACTTGAAGATGCCCTGCTTGAGGTCCTTCGTGCCGTAGTTCAGGTCGTTGCCGAGGACGAGACTGGCGCGGATCAGCCGATAGACGACCTCGTCTCGGAGCGCGGCGCGCGCATCCAGGTCTGCGTCGGCCTCCTGACTTGCCCGGAGTTCGGCAACGGTGTGCTTCTTGTTCGCAGCCAGGGTGGTGGTGTCGATGCACTCCATGAGCGCCTTGCACTGAAAGCCGATCTGGTTGGCCTGTTGCTTGAACTCCTTCTTGGCGCGGATCCGCTCAGCCTGGGGTAGGTGCCGCGCGACCTCCGGGCCGTCAGAGCGAGGCCCGACGACCTGTGCGCACCGGGAATCGTCGGACCAGTAGGGCGCCGTCATGCCCAGCGAAGCGCGGCTCGCGTCGTCGAGTTCGCCGAAGATGAGACCGACCAGCGCCGCCCAGGTGAAGTCCCTGTTCCGACGCGACAAGACGTAGATCAGGGTCAAGAGTGAGCGGGCCGTGAGCCTCTCCCGGGTCTGGGGACGACCGAGTTTCGGCGTGGCTGAGGCGGATGTGACCGCGTCAAAGCCATCGGCGGGCCTGCCTCCCGCCTCTGCCGCGGAGCCGGACGTGGCGGCCTCCAGAAGCGGCACGACTCCCGAGATCTCCACGAGGGCCAGTCCTTGCTTGACGAGTTCGAACGTGGAGGCGCTGTCGGGGCGGTGAGTGCTGTATCCCATTTCAGTTCACCTCCGTCACGGTCCCGGAACCGGGGCGCGTAGCGAGGTCGAGGATGATCAGGTGCCTGCCGGGCTCGCCCAGAAGCCGCTGCGCTGCCGCGTGGAGAGCGACGTCCTTGTGTTCGGGGAGGTACCTGAGGAGTTCGGTGGGCGTCTTCGTGCCGGGGTTGAGCCCAGCGATCTGACACACCATCGAGAACGACATGGGGCTTTCGAGAAGGCCAGCGATCCAGGCACCGCGCGCCCTGGCGGCGTCGTAGGTCGCCCAGAGGCCGTGGACGCGCCTCAGCGCGACCTTAAGGACGCTGATGAGGTTGCGCCGCACAACGATGTGCGGACTCAGTAGCCATGCCTCTGCGGAGATGGGCTTACGACTGCGCCGCACCTTCTCGGCCGTCTGCTCGACGATTGCTTGACGGGCTTGGCGTGCCGCTTGTGCCAGTACCTGCCGCACGGGTGCGTCGACGACGGGAATCACCCTGAACTCCCCAGTGTCGTAGTGCACGACCACGAACATCTTCTCGCCCTCGACGTGGACCCAGTCGGCGGTCGCGGCCTGCACCTCTTGCGCGGTGAGTCCGAGCCCGAATGTCAACGCCCAAAGCACCTTGCCCTCGAAGGCCCGCTCTTGCGCGATACGGGCGAGGCTCTCCCAGAAGGCCAGCGCCTCGGCGCGGGTGTGCGGCTCGCGTACCAACTTGCGGATGGGCCCGGTGGGCATCGGCCCACCGCGCCTTAGGTGTCGAAGCCGAGCCATAGTCGTGGCGGAGGTCGCTCCCTGGGACTCCAGGTGCATCCCGTAGGCCTGGATGTTCGCCTCGGTGAGTACCGCGGCAAGGCTTTCGGGCGCTGCAACCCGCAGCCGCCAGCGCAAGAAGGCGGTGCTGCTGGCCAAGAACGCCGCGTCGACGGAAGTGCTGGTGAAGTCCATGCGCTCGACTAGGGCGACGAGTTCCTTCTGGAAGTGCCGGTAGTCCTCCCAGCGCAGAGAAGTGGGGCGGTAGTCGGTCAGCACCTGGTGGCGCTCCTGGCTGGTCGGGACCGACGGCGCGCAGACCCGCTTGGACTTGCGCGTCCGCGCCTGCCGCACGACCGGGTTCTCTGTTGTTTCGTGAACCGCAACAGGGCCAGGCTGCGATCCCTTCGCGCCCGCTGCCTGAGCGAACTGCGTCTCTTCGAGCGCGGCCCGCGACGTCATCGCGGCGGTGTCTCCCGCGGCCGCTTCGGCGCGACTGACGGTGGTGAAGGTTCCTCGCTTTGCCATTGCAAACTCCTCATTCATGTAGCACATTTGCTACATCTGCATGGAGCCAACACAGTCACAACACGGCTCGTCAAGAAGTGCGCCGCTTGTAATTCGTTCGCTTCCCGGTCACACAGGCCGTGTCCGGCAGCGACCTCGTAGCGCACTCAACGACGTGCTGAAGCGTGCAGATGAGAGAAAGCAACTTCGAAGGAGGATGAGAACCGCATGGAAGAGAACCTTGAGATGTGGGCTCTCGCTGACGGCAACATCATCAGCAACACGCATCCGCAGTGGCGCTGCCGCGGTCGCATCGGCGGATGCGCACTGCACAACCCGAGCGATCACGCGCTCCGAGACGCGCCCCTCGTCATGTACCGCGGGCGCCTCGGGCGTCGGTGCGAGCACCAGGACCACCCCGACCTCGACGACGCCGTCTACCTAGACGATCAGGGCACCCAGAGCGCCTACCGGTACGCCCGCGGACCGTCCTGGCTCCACGAGTGCGCGTGCGACTGCTGCGGCATCGACCAGTCCTACTGGCAGCCCGACTCGACCATCGAGGAGACCGAATGATGACCAACAAGAGCAGCGCCACGTGGGGCGCACTGGGAACCCGCTGGGTCGTCGAGACCTCGTCTGGGTCCTGCCACCTCTTCTCCTTCGGGGAGGGCGACACGTACATGCGCGTGCCCGACGCAACGAACTCGGAGCCCCACTCCAAGGACCCGGACGCCTACTGGAGCGACACGCTCCGACGCGACGGCGAAGTCCTGCCCGTCATCGGCAACCTGCCCGAGCCGATCACCGGCGAGCGCTACCGGTTCTGGATCACAGGCCTTAACCCGGCCGCAGTCGGCACCTTGCGAGACACCACCCCCGTCGTCTCGGTCAGCCTGCTCGGCGACCCGTCCCTCTCGGTGGCCGCCATTGAGGAGACCCGATGACGGTCCGAATCCCGAACGATCCCGGTTACTGGATGTGCTCGGTACCTATCGGGTGGGAGGCAATCGCGGCACGACTCGTCGGCGACCTGGACCGCCTCCTCCCCGGCTACACCGTGCGACAGTTGAAAGAGAAGTTCGGCGCCTTTGAGGCCTACGTCTCGATGCCTGAGGACTCATTCATCAGAGCGGAGCGGCGTTGCTGATCGGCGGGGAAGCCGAAGTCGGAGTGCAGGCGGACAGGAAGGAGGTAAGCCAATGTCCAAGCGAAGCAGTAGCAAGGTCACGAGCGCCAAGGTCGCCAAGCAGGCCTCAAGCGCTCTGCGCGACGGCCGCTCGTCGCCCCGAACGAAGAGCATCGCAGCCAGCGCCTTGGCACAGGCCAAGGGCGGCAAGAAGGGTAAGTAGTTCATGGTCGCGTTGCGTTCGGCCGCTCCCGGACGCGATGCACCGGCACCATTGTCTACCGCGACTTGGGGTCGTATGACCACATTGGTTTGGACAGCCCAGCCCTCCGGGAACCCCATCCGGTGCTCCGGAGTCATCCTCAACGGACCGGGGAACTTCCCCACCACCACCTCCTTGAACTTCCGCGGCCAGTTCGTCGCGGGTTCAGTTGGATGGCGAAATGCCCAGTCAGGGCTGCCAACAGACAGACCCTGGACGAATCGGCCAAGTGCAAGTAGTGCAGCCGGTCGTGAATCAGTTTCACTGTTGGCTTCGCGGGTGGGTAGAGGGTGCTGCAATTCCACACTCGAAAGCCGGCCCGCAGACTGGCTGAATATCCCAAGACCTCTGTCGCGCCTTACGTGGAGTTGCAATGACTCAAGCCACGAAAGACGGAGCCCGCCTATCCGAGACTGGTCACGCGAAATAAACCAAACTTCGTGCACGTTTTCGAGACAACGTACCCCGCGGGCGGCGTCTCGTCTTCGCTGGCCATGCCTCCTCCAAAGTTAACCTCATCGCCCACAGCGTAAATCTCCCCATCCGCGAGTACCTGCTCCCCGGTCGGCTTCCATTCAACTTCCAACGTAAAGAAAACTGGAATCAGGGCCGGGTATTGTGGGACGTCCACAATTAAGCACAATTCTTCAACTTTAGGGTCCCGGACAATAGGGCGTCGTCTCCATCTGGAGGCAAGTCTCCCGGGTTGAGGGAAACCGGGCCGCTTGCTTCTCTGGGCGCTCTGGAGGGAGCGGGACCATTCAGGGTGCCCCCCTCATCGCTGCGGGCGCTGGCAGTTATTAAGAATGTGAATGCAAGGCAGAGCGTTTTCGCGGACGTCATCTTGGCGTCACTAGGCGCTTATCGAGATTGGCCATCTTCCCGATCGGACTAAAATAAGCATAATTGCACTCCCCAGCCCCGGGCCCGGTCTTAGATCCGCCTTTGTGAATCCCCGCCGCCAGCGTGCAAAAGTCCCCACTGTCACCTCCAAAGCATCTCAACGAACTTCCCATGACAACAGGAAATCCGGGTGCGCAAAGGTAGGTAGGTCCCATCCGGAATTCCACCGCTTCCGGGTGGAGAAATTAATTGTGAGACAGTTCCGCACGAATTCGTCGTCGTCTTCCCCCGATGGCAAAAGCATAACCCCGCCATGTCTTCACGGGAGCCGTATCGCCCAGTCACGGCGTTTGGTGTCGTCGTTGGAATTCCGTGGAATTATCCCTGAGGGGGGCGCGGCTGGCAACTGGAACCAGGCGATGTCCTGAACTCTATCGGCGCGTGAGGGCGTGTCGCTACTACGTGTACGGATTGTCGTGGCCCGCTCCGCCCAGACAACCGTCGATCATGCCATCGTCTATTAGACATACCACGGGGAAAACGTCATCAATGTTTGAAGGTCGGTCAAAATACTCGTTCGGGAAATCCCCAGTAGTCCCATTCCCCCCTCCGCATCCGCCGCCCCAGTAGAAGGTGCGCGTGTAGCCAACTGTGCCACTCACAGGAAAAACGTTGAAATAGGCATGAACGCCCTTATTGTCGCACTCAGTGTCTTGGAGGGTCATGTCCGCCGTGAAGCGGGTTTTCACAGCCTGCCAGAACGTCAGGCCCCCATAACGGCTGGCGTCGGGTGAGAACGTATTTGGTATTTTAGCAATATAACTTTGCGCCGCATGGGCAGGTTGGCTTGGCAACCCGATCAATACGAGAGCGAGTATCGCGACCACCACGATCCGCGCAGTCCCAGATCCGCCCTGAAGCGTGTTCTCAACGCCCTTTGCAGTCGCCCTCATTCTGTCACGTCCATAGCCAAATCAGGATCAGAGGCCATGTTCGTTAGCTCTGTAATCGACATCCGCATTTCCTTCATCGCGGCATCCACCGAATTCGCTGGAAATACCTCGCTAGCGGAAACAATTCTTGAGTTCTCGGGATCAACAAATTGAACACTTCGCCGATACCAAACTAGCCCGTCATGCTCCTTCAACCTATCGGGCCGAGCAATAACCAGTGGCTCCCGGATATATACCTCCTCGGGAGGCAGCAACGCCATCACCTTCACAAATTTCGTTAGGCCTTCAACTTTCTCGGCCTCGCAAGACACGTAGGCGCCGTCCGCAACCCCAACGTCGCAGATGCGCTCTGGGTCCCCTTCGGACTCAGCAGCCGAGTAATTCAGGGCCAGACGAAAGGAATGTTCACCTTCTGCGAACAACGCTTCAATCGATCTGGCTCGACCGAATTCTCCAGGTTCGAGTCTCTGCCCACCTGCATCAGCCACGACAATCCCTGTGCGCTTAAGCACCCCTCCAGTGTGCTCAAATCCCTCTCTTGCATGAGACTCAACCACTTCAACTACCTCAGAAGGTGGTCGGCTTTGGTCAAGTGGAGGTGCCGCCACTTCCGGAGCCGGGGAAGCTGCAGTTCCGCAGGCCGACAGTCCGCTGCCCGAGAACAGAGCCACTGCGAGAATTGCGCCGACGCTTCGCGCGTTCATTTTCATCCTTGGAGACCAATCAAGAGGGGCGAACATCATAAGCCGACGATCCACGAAACTCAAGATCAACGCGCACCGGGTGGGGGTGGTGGGGGGTGGCACTCGATCCTGAGGAGTGACTCCTCATTCAAGACCGGTGAACGTTCCGCGCTTTGATACACAAACTCTTGATTCATGTAGCATATTTGCTACTACAATCTGATGCAGCGAGCAAGGTCAGCGCCTCGGCTCGCCGTGACGGTCGCTTGTGATTCGTTCCCTTGCCGCGTCGCACATGCCGTGTCCGGCAACGCCCACGCGGCGCACCTGAAAGATAGATTCGGTGAACTGGCGAGAACTGATCGCGAAACCCCAGGCGAGACGTCAATTCGGACGCCGCGGCCCCACCGCTCGCCGGGTTGGTAACGGCGGGAGACCGTCATGATCGAAGTTGACTTCCTCTGGGTGGGGGCGGAAGCGGGCGAATCGTTCTACCTTGCCGGCGGGCAAACTCGAACAGCCTCGGGTCTTCACCAGGTCGCATCTGAGATGCCCGCACCGTGCTGTTGTGTCGATCTCGACACGGGGTGGAGCGCGAGCCGCGCAACTTTGACCGGAACACCTTCGTAGACCAGCGCCGGATCTAAGCAGAGCATCGACCTCGATGCGGCTATACCGCGAGATCAGGGCATCAACCGGTTGATCAGTCGTCACCTCGATAGGGCGTGCTTTGTCCGGTCTCGCACGAAGCGAGACCCCCGGCCCTGGGCGCATCTACGCAGGGCCCGGGGGTCTCTTGGCCTTTGTCGCTGGCGTCACTTGTCGAACCCCGCGGGAGTACATGGCGTGATTACGCTCCAGACGTACAGGCCGTCTCTCTGGACGACTCGCGAGCGTTCCCGCAAGGGATGGTGTGATCACGACAGGAGTTCATCAGGGGCAAGAATTTGTCCCCACGTCACGGCGGGCGAAAGTGGCGAGCAGCGGTTCCCGATGTCGACAGGCAACGCTCCCACACGACCAAACTGCTTATCTGGCATACTTTCGGCATGCCGAGCACCGACGAGCCTTTGATCTCTCCACCCCTCTCTGATGCACAGCGGTACATGCTTTTTTATGGTCTCGTTGACTGGCAAGGGCCATCGGAGTGCACTCCTGCGTTGGCCATAGCCATGGGCTTCTCCGGACTTGAAGAACTTGAACAGGATGGTCGTCGCATCGCTGACGCGATTCATGCCGGGAGGGGACTTACAGTTCTGGATTGGTCACGAGCGCTCGTTTCTACAGAGTTCATCTTTGCTAGCGACGTCTTCGGCACCGGTAGAGAGTGGACCACTATTCATGGCTACGACGACGCCTACTGGATCGACGTGTTGCGCAGCCTCCAAACAATGCTGCCATTGTCGAGCGACGGCATAGCGACCTGAGTTAATCCAATTGATTACCCGTACAGTAATACGAAGCGTTACTCCTAGGCCAGGCAGTCATAATTCGCCTAGCCGTCTTTCCAAGGATAACCACCATGACTCGAGGGGTAATATTTCCTGCCGGATTAACGAATGAGACCATGCGCTCGTAACAGAAGCGGGCCTCGTTCTGCTCGAAGACTGCGTCCGGTTCAGAAACCGTGTGCCATACCCACCAGTTCATAAAGCTCCCCCAGTCACGCCCCTCCCAGGCAGCGAGCTTTGCGAATTGCGATTTGTGACCAGCGCGGATGTAGCGCAGACCAAAAGCCGCCTCGCTCCCGTCGCGATTCGCCATACCGCAGTAGTGGATAGCGTCAGATCCAACCATCCGCGTGTGCAGCGATTTGCGGGGGTATTCCTTGAGGTGCCTGTACTTGTCGCTGCCGGAATCTCCGGGACACTGGGCGTCCCACCACGTTGACCCTCGACCCTCAACGTTGGTTGTTGAGTCACTCGAGAAGTAGGTCTTCGACCCATCCGGCGCCGTGACGTAGGACCTCCATTGGCCGCTACCGTCAGGGTCTGAATATCCCGGGAGACTGCTGTCAAATTCTTCAGCGATGACAGAGTCACCAGCAGTACCTGGGTCAATTAGAGTGTCATCAGTCGCTGCGGTCGTTACAAGCATGGCCATGCGAGCTTCGGGCGACCAGAGGGCCCCATCGAAAGCGCTCACGAAGACTTCATAAGTTACACTCAAATTGAGCACCCCCGACGGCACCAACGCATCCGCCACAGTTCCAGAGGGAACGCTGTAGTCCCAGAGTGTGGCGACGCTGACGCCGTCTTTCAGCACCGTGAACTTCGCGGTGAGCATCTGACCGTCGGGATCGGACACTGATGCGCCTAATGTCGGCGTTGTAGAGTGCGCCGACTGAGGCGTGCCAGGTGATGCGAACGCGCCCGTGGGTGTTGCTGGTGCATTGTTGGGGACGGAGTAGGTCACATTCAACCTAGGACGCTTATTATCGTTAGAAGCCGCGGGCGCTGAGGAGTAGAAAGACAGGACGTTCAGGGTAGACGTTCCCGCCTGCTTGAGGACCAGCCCCGTCTTGTTCCCCGGATTAGTGACCCAGCTCTGGACAAGATCCTTGAGATTTCCGCCGAAGATACGGAATCCGGACGCACTGCCGTTCATCGACAGCGTGCCGTAGGCGGTGGCTCCAGGGTCTCCGCCATCCCATGCTCCGGATGTCCCCGAGTTGCTCCAAGTCGCAGAGCTGCCGCTGAATGCAAGACCCGCACGGAAGAGCGCGTACTCACCAGTAACGGCGCTCGCCGACTGCGTGTGATCGAGGTATAGAGGCACTTCCGCGGAGCTGACCGTTGCGTTAGCGGGTATAGAGGAGGTGTCGAAGTCAAGTAGCCCTCGGTAATTGATGGGGCCCGAGCTTCGTCCTACCTTCACGTATGTTGCGGCATCCCCGCAATTGTTGCCGGATGGCGTGCTATCTCGAATCCAGCAATCCTTGGCTGCAGGCTCATTTCCCAACGATGGGTCAATTGTAACAGGATAAACTCGAGCAGGGTCCTGCAACCAGCCCGCATCAGGAGTGACGGCGAGCATCCAGCCTGCGCCGTTACGAACCAGCTCGTAGGACACTTGCGTGCTCACGCTTACGTCTTCGCCGGAGTCGAACATGTAGGCGGCTGGCATCACGACGGTAACATCGCCGTTGGCCTTGCGGAACTCGATCGAGCCATCAGCATTTAGGTGTGGTGTCAAACCCGCGCTAGTCCCAATGGTGTATGTATAGCGAAGCGGGCCGACCGGAGCCTCTTCGAGAAGGATGTTCTCCTTCAGGTAGTTGCTGGTGACCTCATAGGTGACCGCATCCGCACCACGCACTTCGTCGAACGTCGCAGCCGCACCTGAAACTTCGGGGGCTTCGGAAAGGCCGTGCAGACGCATCGTGACCCACACATCCTCGGTCTCGAATCGAACCGGAGTGGTCGACGGGTCGGCAGGAATCTTCGCCTGAAAGCTGTTGGCACTATTGACGGCCTCATATGCCGCACCTGGGGCCGGGACGAGTTCGTTATCGATCGGCAACCATTCCTGACTTTCAGCCCAATAATTCACCGACTCAGCGAAGGCTTCGAGGCGCATATCGCCATTTTCGTCAATGTACGTGTTGCTTGTCGCCGTGGA
Organism: Nocardioides sp.; assembly: GCF_031397825.1. Lineage (GTDB taxonomy): Bacteria > Actinomycetota > Actinomycetes > Propionibacteriales > Nocardioidaceae > Nocardioides. The sequence goes on along the minus strand of NZ_JANNML010000030.1, from coordinate 375 downwards.
CATCTCCGGCACTATGCCCGTGCTTTGCGCTGGTAATACTTCTATTGCGCCCTGCTGCTCTGGAAGCCGTGCGGCAGACACATGCTGCGTCATCGACACCAAAAGCAGCGACACTAAAATGGTGGCGGCTGAAAAGTTGAGAGGGCGTGAAAAATGAACGAGACGGTACAATGAACTGCTCCCAGAGTGGCTGGCACCGCCCTGTTTAGAGGTGCTCAGTAAGCGCGCCAGATTTTGTCAGCGCTCGTCGAAAGTTCGGCCGGTTCTGCTCTTTGAAAGTTAGGCCACTTCGGTGTTGGTCATTGTGCCGTGTTCTCGGCTCTGGCCGATGGCAGCGTGTCGATGCCGCTGTCCTTGAGCCGGTAGGAGCTGCCT
>NZ_JANNML010000245.1:0-25160 GCF_031397825.1 Nocardioides sp. | reverse complement strand
GCGAGATCGTCGAGCGACTTGAGGTGATCGGGATCCCGCGTGACGGCGTGTCGATCCTGCTCAGGGAAAGTGCCGTGGAGAACTGGGGCACCGGCGGCCAAGCCGCCAGCGACTATGACCTTGGATTCGAGGTCACGGTCTAACACGACAACCAATTTTCGCATGCGGCGCCGAGCACGAAGCATCGAGAGACCCGGCTTGCCGAGCACTCCGGAATGATGGTGGGAGCCGGCGCAGGATGCTGCCGGCAGCCACCTGTCTCAGAAAGGCGTGCCATGAGGCCGAACTCGGGAGAGCTCGCGGACAGTACTGCAGTGTGAGCAACGATCCAGGTGACCACCGGCTCCTGCGTGAGCAGGTGCGCGCCGGCGACCACGCCGCCTTCACCGCCCTGTACCGCGACCACGTCGGTGCCGTGTTCGTCCTGGCTCAGCGTCTGACCGGCAGTCGGGCGCTGGCCGAGGACGTCACCTCCGACACATTTCTTGCGGCCTGGCGCGCGCGGGACTCGATCGAGGACCACGATCGACCGCTGCTGCCGTGGTTGCTCGGCATCACCGCTCGCCAGTCGCTCAATGCCACCCGCAGCATTCGACGTCGGCTGGCGTTCCTGGCCCGTCGTCCCGGGGAAGTGGTGGTCGACGACTTCTCCGACGAGACCATCGCCCGGATCGACGATGCCGAGCTGATACGGCGAACCCAGGCAGCGCTGGCTCAGTTGACCCGCGCTGAATCCGAGGTGCTCGCCCTGTGCGTCTGGTCGGGACTGACGTACGCCGAAGCCGCTGAGGCGCTCGAGATCCCGATCGGCACCGTGCGGTCGCGTCTGGCCCGGGCCCGGACCCGGCTCCGCACGCTCTCCGCCCACGAGACCACCACGACGCCGACGACGCCCACGCCATGCAAGGCCGCGACTCATGGAGGACGAGCATGACCACGTCAGGATCTGACCAGGACCTTCGCCGTGACCTCATGGTGCTGCTACCGGCACCCCAGACCCAGGCTCCCACCGCGCTGGAGCGGCACCGCGTCGAGGAACGCCTCGCAGTGGGCGTGCGTCGCGATGCCGACGCCGTCAGCACCGCCCGAAGGCGCCGCGAGCGCGCCCGGGCGTGGGCGAGCCCGGCACTGGTGGCCACGTGCATGGCTGTGGTCGCAGTCTGGGTGACCCTGGCCGTCGGCGGTGCTGGGTCGAGCAGTCCCATCGATCGATCGCGTCCGGTCGCCGCCGCTCCGCGAGCCGTGGCCGTGCTGTCCCAGGCATCACAGGCAGCGCTCACCCACAGTGCGACGACGCCTGTCCACGATGACCAGTTCGTCTACACGCGCAGCGCCGTGATCTCCAACGAGGGCCTCTTGGGGGACGCACCCACACTGGGGGCTCCGCACGAGCGTGAGATCTGGATGTCCCAGGATCCCGGCGCGGTCGCGGAGATCGGCATCATCCGCGAGTTCGGACAGGACTGGCCGATGCACGCGGGCGTCCCCGCGCCGCCGAGCGTGGTGCGCCCGACCTATGCCTGGCTCGACACACTGCCCACCGACCCCGACGCCCTTCTCACCGAGATCGAGACCGACGCCGCGATCGGCAATGTCGGCGGCGCCGTCGGCGGCGATCCCGATCAGGTGGTCTTCAACAGGATCGGGACCCTCGTGAACGAGGGGGTCGTCCCCCCCGAGCTGACCGCTGCCCTCTTCGATGCCGTGACCCGCATCCCCGGCGTCATCGTCGAACCGAACGCGACGGACGCCCTGGGACGCAGCGGCATCGGCATCGCCCGCAGCGACAACACGATCCGCAGCGTCTGGATCTTCGACACCCAGACCTACGAGGTTCTCGGCACCCGCGACTACTTCGTCATGCCCCACGGCGACGTGCTCCTCGGAGCCACTGCGGTTCTCGAGCGCGGCGTGGCGGACAGCGCCGGCCAGCCCCCCGCCACGTCGTCACCTGGTGGGGTGACGCCGTCCGCCGCGTGATCGTTGCGTCCGGGTGCCCCCGCGACGTCATGCGGACAGTGCACCCGTCTCCACGATCCGTATGACGTCCCGCTGCGCCCTAGGTCCTGGCGCGGGCGAGGTCCTGGCCGTCGGCACTGTGCGGGTCCTGGTCGATCGCGGCGACGGCCGGGGTGAGGTCGAGGTCGGCGGTGGGGCGTCGGTCGAGGTGGACGCCGGCGATCATGCAGCGCACCGATCCCCCGGCCAGCTCGATCGTGGGGATGTCCACGGCGACGATCTCGCAGGACTCCTCGATCGTCGCCAGCTGGTCGGGCGTGAGGCTCGCTCGCGCCCGCGCCGACATCGCCATGATCGGGCGGGTCGAGCCGTCGGGCCGGCGACCCTGCAGCTCGACGGCGTTGCCGGCGAAGTCCCGGATCTGCTGCTCGGTGAGCTCCACGATCTTGCGACCGGTCACCGCGAGCCGCTCGCGCACCTCGGCGCGACGCTGCTCGTCGGGGATCATCTCGAGGGCGAACATCGCCACCTTCGTGCCGATGCAGGCGATCACGTTGGTGTGGTAGACCGGCACACCCGCCGAGTCCACGGCCTCGAACGCCATCGGCTCGTAGCCGAAGTCGGTGCAGAAGCGCTCGAGGACGTGCGTGTCGGCCCGGTGGCTGCGCGCGGTGTAGGCGACGCGTGAGACGTGGTCGAGCACCATCGCGCCGGTGCCCTCGAGGAAGATCCCGTCGGGCTCGAGGCCGGAGTAGTCGACGATGGTCTGGACGCGGTAGTGCGACTTGAGCAGCTCCAGCACGTCGGCGCGACGCTCGTGGCGCCGGTTGGAGGCATACATCGGGTAGACCGCGATCTTGCCGCCCGCGTGGGTCGAGAGCCAGTTGTTGGGGAAGACGCTGTCGGGCCGGGTGTGGTCGTGGTCGTCGAAGACGTGGACGGTCACCCCGGCGTCGCGAAGCGCCTGGGCGACCGCGTCCATCTCGGCGACCGCCCTGGTCGACGTGGCAGTCTCGGACTGCCCCGCGGGGACGTCGCGCTGGAAGGCGTTGTCGGCCGCGGTCGCAGGGTTGGGGACGAACCGCGCGGCGCGGACGAGGATGACGGTGGAAGGGGCCTGTGCACTCACGCTCGGAACCTAGGGCATCGTGCGGACCGGTCTCCAATCACGGCGCCGGTGTCCGCTCGGCATCGGTGATCGACATGATCCACGACTGGTGGGTGGTGCTGCTCTTGGTGATCGCCAGGAGCTCGTCCATGTGCGGCTCGAGGCCGGTGACCTTGTCGAGCGGGACGCCGATGATCAGCTGGAAGCCGAGGCCGCGCCACGCCTGGACGGCGCGGCCGGCGAACTCGGAGTCGGCCTTGACGAAGCCCTCGTCGAGGAAGACCGGAGCGAAGCGCGGCCGTGAGCGCATCTCGTCACCGAGACGGAAGCGCAACGCGGAGCCCACGATGAAGGCCACGAGCTCCTGGCTCTCGCCACCGCTCTTCTCCCCCAGTGTCCGGTAGGTCGCCCGCAGCTCGCCGGTGAGCGAGTCGTAGCGCTCGGCGCTGATCTCGACGTGGCGTCGTACGTCGAGGAGCCGGTCGCGGTCCGTGGTCGCCCCGGCCGTCTCGCCGGACTGGGCCGGCTTGCGCAGCTGCTCCATGAAGCGGCTCAGCGCGGTGAAGCGCTGTTCCAGGTCCGCCTCGTCCAGCTCCGACGTGGAGCCTGCCGACAGGGCGCGCAGGTCCTTCATGAAGACCTGCACGTGCGCCGGGGCCAGCCGGCGCAGCCGGATCCGCAGCCGGTCGCCGGCCCCGCCGAACTCGAGTCGACGCAGGATCGTGTTGATCGGCTCGAGCCGGTCCTCGATCTCCTCGATCGACGCGGCCATGGCGCCGACCAGCGGCACCAGGTCCTGACCGCTCCACTCGGTCAACCGCCGACGCCACTCGGCTCGCCGGTGCGCCAGGCCCTTGCCGCGGATCTCCTCGAGGATGCGGGCGTAGTCGGCGTAGGAGTCTGCGGTCGCCCCCAGGTTGGGCGAGTCCCACTGGAACTTGTAGACCCGGAAGATCGCGGCGAGGTCCTCCTCGACACGCTTGATCTCCGCCTCGGCGACCGCGACCGCACCACGTAGGCGCTCGGCCAGGCGGTGGGAGGTCTCGGTGAACCGCTCGAGGTCCGCGGGGTCCGCCGGAGCGGCCGCGGCCGCGAAGTCTGCGGCCAGCGCCGCCTCCTGCTGCTCGGTCAGGACCACGGAGGCATCGCCGTCCAGCGCTTCGAGGCGGTCCTTGACGTGGTCCTCGTCGTCGACCAGGCGCCCGTGCGCGTCGTTGAGCTCGCGCTGCCGCTGCTCCAGGCCGAAACGAGCCCGCCGCGTCTCCTCCAGCCGCGCGGCCAGGATCTCGATCTGGGCCTCCAGCGCCTGGAGCTGGTCGTCGGAGGCGAGGATCTCGGCGCGACGCGCCTCGAGGTCGGTGATGCGCCGCTCGCTGCCCTCCACGTCGAGGTCGTCGAAGCGTGCGGTGGCGACGGCGTCGTAGGAGGTGCGTCGCTGCTCGAGCACGCTGGACTGCCGGTCGAGCTCGGAGACCTCGGCGTCGAGGGCCGCGAGCTCGCGCTCCAGCGAGGCGAGCTCGGCGTCGAGCTCGGCCAAGGCGTCGCCGTTGGAGAAGCCGATGATGCTGCGGCTGTCGCCGCGGCCGTGGGTGCCTCGTCGACCGCTGCGGGTCTGGCCGGCCATCGTGACGCGGAGGCCGGGTCCGGCCAGGCCGTCGGCCGACTCCACGCACAGCGCGTTGCGGCCGGGCTCGGCGACGTGGGCCTGGACCCACCCGGAGAACGGCGAGTCCTGGAAGACCAGCTTGCCGGCGACCCGCTCGGGGTCGGCCGGACCGAGGTCGGGAAGGTCGAGCGGCACGCCCTCGAAGGTCAACCGCCCCCGCAGGCGTAGTCCGTCGATGGCGGCGGAGAAGTCGGCGAGCCGGTTGAGCGGGACGAGCAGCATCCGCGCGCTCCCGCCGAGCACGGTCTCGATCGCGTCGCGCCAGCGGGACTCGTCGGGAGCGACGTCGAGCAGCTCGGCGACGAAGGGCAGCTCCTCGACACCCAGACCGCTCGCCTGCGCCACCTCGGCACGCAGCTCGTGCATCCGCGCCGGCACGCGGCCGGCCCGGCTCTCCAGCGAGGCGCGCTCGCGGCGGAGCTCGGCCTGGCGCTGGCTGATCGGGTAGCGGCGGTCGCGGGTGGCGTCGCGCTCGCGCTTGGTGCTCTCCTGCTGGCGCTCCCAGCCGGCCAGCCACTGCCGGGCGTGCAGCTGGAGCACGCTGAACGCCTCGCTCGACTCCAGCGCCGCCTCCAGGTCCGGGGACTCGGCGTCGGTCGCTGCGATCAGCGGCAGCAGCCGCTCCTGCAGGACCCTGCGCCGAGAGAGCCGTCCCTCGCGGATCACCCGCTCCTGCTCCAACGACAGCGCGAGCGACTGGAGCGTCGAGCCCCCGGCCGCGTGGTGGGCCTCCTTGGCCGTCTCCACGTCCGTCTGGAGGGTCTGCTCGGCCGCGGCGGTGGCTGCCAGCTCGTCAGCGGTCGTCGCGCGCTCGTGGCGGTTGGTGCCGACGGCGGTCTCGATCAGCCCCAGGTGGGTGCGCAGCAGCCACAGGCGCAGCGGCGTGTCACCGGGCTGCGTCACGCCGTAGGAGTCGAGCTCGGCCAGCCGTCGCTCGGCGATGCCCTTGCGCTCGTGGAGCCCGGCGATCGGCTCGAGCAGGTCGAGCTTCTGCTCCTCGGTGCGCATGGCGGCGTAGGCCGCGTCGAGGTCGTCGAAGTGCTCGATCGCCCGGTCGGCCGCAGCAAAGGTGACGGGCCGCTCCAGGACCATGTCCTTGTAGAGCTCGTCGACGCTGCGCACCTGGTTGCCCGCCTGGATCCGGGCCAGCAGCCGCAAGGCCTTGGCCCCGTCGCCGTTGGCGCCGATGCCCAGCCGGGCGTGGAGGACGGCGGAGTAGTCGGCGTAGGTGCGGTGCACCCGGATGCCCGGGAAGAGCTTCTTGAGGGTCGCGGCGTGGAAGCGCTCGGGTACGGCGACCTCGAGGCTGTCGAGCGTGAGGCTGCCCTCGTGCGTGGCGAGCTGCATCTGCACCTCGCCGGAGCGTGTGGCGCGCCGTGGCACGTAGTAGGTGCGCAGCGCGGTGAAGCGGCCACCCTGGTCGTTGACGAACGTCATCGCCACCGCACCCCAGGTGTCGGTGCCCTTGCCGCGCAGGAGCTTCTCCACGGGTCGGCCCGTGCGCGGGTCGTCGACCACGTCGACCGCGCCGCGCAGGTAGGACAGCAGGTTGCGCTGGCCCACCCCCCGCGCACGGCCGGCCACGGCGTCGTTGGACGCGCCGTTGAACTTGGTGTCCGAGGACATCATCAGGGCGGTGTAGGCGTCGAGGACGGTGCTCTTGCCGACACCGGAGGCGCCCGAGATCATCGTGGCGTCACCGCGCAGCGGGACGGTGGTGAGCCCGCTGAAGCCGCCCCAGTTGACCAGCTGCAGCAGCGTGGCCCGCCACTGCACGGTGTCGTCGGCCGGGGTCTCCACCGTGTGCTGCTCGAAGAGCCCGTCGGTGCTCTCGCCCTCGGCCTCATCGATGCGCTCGGTCTCGTCGATGGACATCGTCACTCCTCCCCTGCGTCGCCCACGGGCTCGGCTTGCTCGTCGAAGAGCTCGGCCTGCTCCTCCGGGCTTGCCGGGGCCTCCGCACTGGTGGCTCGCTGGAGCGCCTCGAGGAGCTCCTGGAGCAGGTCGAGCGGCAGCAACGGCTCCACGGCCTCGCTGATCTCGAACCGGTCCTCGGCTGCCGTGCCGATCAGCAACCCCGCCTTGGCGATGCTGATCACCGCGTTGCGGGCCCGCTTCTCGTCGCCCGCCTCGTCGGTCGCGTGCGGCGGTCGGAAGGTCGCGACGTAGTCCACGATGTCGTCGCGGTCGATGAACACGTGCGCGTCGCCTCCCGCGAGGCCGGCACGGAGCCGGTCGCGCAGGTGCACCAGCACGAGCGTCTCCTCGCGCGACCACGCGGCGTCGTAGAGGAGGGTCGGGAAGCGGCTGCCGGTCTCGGAGGTCGCCTGCCGCTTCCACGCCACCTCGCGGGCACGGTCGACGGCGAGCTCGAGGAAGAGGTCGTTGAGCCGCGAGCGCAGCACCCGCTCGTGCTCGACGAGCACCTGCCAGTCCCGCGGGTGCGTGCGGGCACTGATGAAGCGCTGCTTCAACAGGGTCACCAGGGCATGGCGCTGGGCGTGCTCCAGCCCGCCCTCGTCGCCCTCGAAGAGCGAGACCGATCCCTCGTCGAGGATCTCGGGGTCGAGGTCCAGGTCGGTGTCGACGCTCATGCTCGGGTCTCGCTCTCGGGTCGGTCGGGGTCGGGCAGGGGCAGGCGGGGCACGGCGAAGGTGCGCCGCGACCCGTCGGGGCGGACGGCGGCGAAGTCCTCGACGGCGTCCTCGGCCTCCCACTCACGGTCAGCCGCCAGGTGCAGCAGCCCGAAGATCTCGACCGGCCGACGCAGGGCCGGCTCGAAGCCGTCGAAGACCTCGCCGAGCGAGCCTGCCGGGAGCAACGAGGCCAGGGCGGCGTCGAGCCGCTGCCGCAGCGAGGTGAGCTGCGGGCCGCCCTGCGCCATGACGGCCGCCAGGGAGACCGCCGGTCCATCGCCCGGGTCGGCGGTGGTGATGCGCTCCGGAAGGACGTCGTCGGCCGGGTCGTAGAACCGCTCCCGGAGGTGCTCGACCCCGGCACGCGCCGGCAGCAGGGGTACGTCGAGCACCGCGCGCGGGCCGGTGGTCGCCATCCACGTCATGAGCTCGGACTCCACCTGGCGCAGCGTCTGCTCGAGCTCGCGGTCGCGGGCCACGTCGTGGGAGACGATGTAGTCCTTGAGGGTGGCGGTGACCCGCGAGCGCTGGGCGAGCACCCGGTCGAGACCGTCGCGCACCAGCCGGACGGTCCCCCGCAGCTCGGCGCGGTCGGCGTCGCTGAGGATGCCGTCGGCGATCGGGTGCTCCAGCAGCGCGGTGAGGTCCTCGCGCAGCTGCGTGACCAGGGCGTCGTCGCGCAGCAGCGCGAAGGCGCCCTCGAACGCCCGCCCCTCGTGGGTCGCGTGCATGAGGGCGTCGGCGCGCGACAGGTAGTCGTCGATGACCTCCCCGGCAGGCCGGTCCTCGGCCCGGAACGCCGAGAGGATCTCGGCCCTGATCACGGCGAAGCGCTCCTCCACACGGGCGAAGTCGCTGGGCAGCGCGGAGATCAGCGAGAGCAGCTCGGTGAAGCCCTCGTGCATGTAGTCCTCGGTGGCGCTCACCATCTCGGCACCGTCGACCAGCCGGTCGCGCTCGGCCTGGAGTCGGGCGATCTCGGCGTTGAGGATGGTGACGCGTGCGGTGCGGTCGGGGTTGGCCTCGGAGTTGAACCGTCGCACCGACCCGAGGATGGTCGCGATCCGGTGCTCGCTCAGGGTCGCCCGGTCGCGCGCGAGGTTCTTGACCAGCTCGAGGGCCTGCTGGGCGTGGGAGGTCAGCGTGTAGACCTCGTGGCCGGCCTCGTCGAGCGAGCGCACCAGCCACTGGCCCCGCATCCAGCGCTGGCAGAGGTCCTTGCCGCTGCCGGCGGGGACCTCCGCCTCACCGGAGCGTCGCACCACGGCGAGGTGCTCCTCGACCTGCGCGTGCAGCCGCGCCGTCGGGATCGGCTTGTTGTTGCGTCCGAAGGCCGCCCGGAAGATCGTGATCACGACGGGCGCCTGGCGCTGGTGGAGCAGGGTCAGGGTCGGTTGCGCGAACGCACCCCTCACCCGTGCCAGCTCGCCGGCGATCTCGCTCACTCCCCCACCCCTCAGGACGTCGCGCGAAGCGCTGGACCGCGCGCTCGCCGCGCAAGCATTCCAGAGGGGACCGACCGGGGTGGGGCGCAGGGTCCCGCGTGAGCCAGGGTGCTGGGTGGGGCAGGGTGCTGGGTGGGGCAGGCTCTCAGGCCTCCACCACGTTGCCGTCCTCGACGGTGACCGCGATCTCGGTGAGGGGTGAGGGAGCGGGTCCTCCGGTGTTCTCCCCCGTCGCGAGGTCGTAGGTCGAGCCGTGGCAGGGACACATGAGCTCGTCGCCCTCCGGCGCGACCTGGCACCCCTTGTGCGTGCAGATCGCCGAGAAGGCGACCACCTGTCCCTCCGTCGGCTGCGCCACGATCAGCGGAGCACCATCGGCGCCCGTGGCCGAGACCGCGCCCCCGACCGGGACGTCGGCGAGGACGGCGAGGGGCGTGGCAGCGCCGCTCGGGGGGTTGTCACCCCCCGCACTGGGGGTTCCCGGCGAGGCGGTCTCGTCGTCGCCGCCGCAGGCGGTCAGGGCCAGGGTGCCGACGGCGGTCCCGGCGCTCCCCGCGATGATGCCGCGTCGTGACAGCGCAGGACTGCGCTGGGTGTCGAGATGGATCATGAGCACCTCCGGTGCATCGGTGGGTCTGTCCGGTCCTACGAGGCTCCGCACGCATCGGTTCACCGCCTCCGGTCCGCGTGGCACAGCGATCAGGTGTCCAGCTCCAGCACGGCACGGCTGCCACGTCGCACCACGATCGCGACGATGTCGTCCACGTCCGACGCGGTGGCCGCCGCCAGGGTCATCGTCCTGCCGGGCAGCGCCCTCCACGTCGCGACCTGCTCCCTGCGTCCGTCACGGGTCACCACGAAGAGCGCGTACGTCGTGGGGCCGGCCGAGTAGTCGTCCGCGAGGTAGGAGCACACCAACGCCAGGCGGGTTCCCCAGAGGACCTGCTCCAGGCTGAGCTCGGCGCTGACGGGGCTGCCGACCAGGGCACGCATCGACCGACCGGGGGCGACCGGTTGCTGCGCGGCGGGTGGCGTGACCACCTCGTCGGCGGTCCCGAGACGTCCGCTGCCGAACAGTGCTGCCCCCACGAGCGCCAGCGTGGCCGCGCTGGTCGTCGCGACGGTCAGGAGTCGCCGCCTCCGCTCGGCTCGGCGCACGCCGAGCAGCAGGGCGGGGAGCAACGTCACCGGCGGCGGGCCGGCCTCCTCGGTCTCGGCCAGCAGCGACACGTCGACGTGTCCCAGCAGCCCGGGCAGGCCTGCCAGGTCCTGCACCGAGCCAGCACAGCCGGCGCACCCGACGAGGTGCTCCTCGAACGCTTGTCGCTCGTGGGGCGCCAAGGCACCCAGCACGTAGGCGCCGTCCAGTCTTCTCTGGTCGCAGCTCACGCACCCACCCCCATCTCCTCGAGCGCCAACCGAAGCGCTCGCAAGGCGTAGTGGGTCCGCGACTTCACGGTGCCCTCGGGAATGTTGAGGCGCCGCGCCGCCTCGGAGACGGGGTCGCCCCGGTAGTAGCACTCGATCAGGACGGCGCGGTGGTCGGACGAGAGCCTGGTCATCGCCTCGGCCACCATCCACGAGAGCAGGAGCTGGTCGCTGCGGTCCTCGGGCTCCGCCCTCTCCGGCACCTCGGCCATGACCGTCTCGCTCCGGGCTCGGGGGGTCCGCCACTCGTCGATGACGATGTTGCGCGCCACCGTGAAGAGCCAGGAGCGCACCGAGCCACGCTCCTCATCGAGCACGTCGCTGTGCCGCCAGGCTCGCAGGAGGGTTTCCTGGGCGACGTCCTCCGCGCGGGTGAGGTCGTTGCCGGTCAGGCGCAGGCAGTGGCGCCACAGGGCAGCCGCGTGCTCCTCGTGCAGCTGCAGCATGACGGTGGTCTGAGTCCTCGCCACGACACCTCCCTGGCGCCCGCGCGGGGCGCTCCGTCCAGTGTGCGCCTCAGGATCGTCGGAGCGTTCCCTCGATCGCACCGGCCGGGTAGGTCGCGTTGTGCACGTTCAGGTAGTAGCGCCGTGGATGCGCGGCGATCGCACGGATCAGCGAGCGTCGTACGCCGGTCGTGCAGCGAGCCCCTCCCGTCACGGCGGTCGACAGGTCGACGACGACCTGACTGTCGGATCGTCGGTGCAGGTGAGCGGAGTCCGGGGACTGGATGCGTCGCCAGGTGACGTCGGCACAGACACGTGCCCGGGCACGGTTGAGCGTCACGCGTGCTCGGCCGACCCCGTCGGGGTCACCGCTGGGCCGAAGCGTCGTCGTCAGCTCGACAGCGGCCCGGCGCGGATGGCCGCTGCCGGCCGCCACGTCACCGGAGGCGGGGGCGGGAAGCGCGAGGGAGACGGCGACGCAGGTGCTCAGCGCCAGCGTCACCCAGGGACGGAGCGATCGTTGGTGGATGGTCATGGGGTTCCTCCTTGACAAGGAACACGAGCCGACCACCAGATCCGTTCACTCCGTGGTGCTCTCGTCCTCGTCGATCCTCCAGTCACCGTCCTGCTTCACCAGCGTGATCGTCCCCGTGACGGTGAACTCGGTCTGCTCCTCGCCGAAGAGCTCGGCGAACTTGTCCGCGTCGTCGCCGGTGTAGGCGACCTGCTCGGTGTAGCCCACCGTCGCCGACGTCTCCTTCTCGTCCACCTCGCCGATCTCGATGTCGATCTCGATGTCCTCCAGGAGCGAGGTGAAGTCGTCGAACCCCTCCTGGTCCTCGAAGGCCGCGACGAAGGCGGCGCAGTCGTCGACCTCGTAGACCTCGAAGATCTCGTCCTGGCTCTGCGTCGACGTCAAGGCGCAGACCTCTTCCTGGTCGCCCTCCGACTGCGCCTTCAGGTAGTCCTCGGCGGCAGCAGCCGGACCTGAGCCGCCCAGCACCACGGTGAACAGCAGCACGAGCCCGACCACGAGGAGCACCACGACACCGACGACGGCCCCGATGAGCTTGCCCTTGCCGCCACCGCCGCCACCACCGCCGCCGCCGCCGGGACCGGCGTACGGCGCCTGCCACGGCGGTGCGCCGGGCGGCGGCCCCGCCGGGGGCTGGCCCCCCGGCGCCTGACCGTAGGGAGCCTGGCCGGGTCGATCGCCGCGAGGCTGCGCGATGACCGTCTGGTTCGGGTCGAAGCCAGCAGCTGGGGGTGTGGCCGCGGCGGGCGGGGTCGCGGGCGTTGCCGCAGGCTGGACGTGGTCGGTCCACCGGGCCCCGTCCCACCAGCGCTGACCTCCCTGACCGTCGGGGTACCACCCGGCAGGGGTGCTGGGCTGGTTCGGGTCGCTCATGGGATCTCCTCGACAGGTGGACTGGCAGGCGGACGCGTCCCGCGCATCATCACACGGGAAATGGGCGATGGCCGGTCGCAGGGACTGCGACCGGCCATCGCCGACGGAGCGGGTGCGGCTCTAGTGGAACCAGAGCGACTCACAGGAGCCGCAGGCGAACTCACGCACCTCGACCCCGTCGGTGAAGTCGATGCTGCGCAACGTCCAGGTGTGCTCGTGGTTCTCCACCACCGGTGCCGTCACAGGGGCGGGCGGGTGGTGCGCTCCTCGACGACGTGGGTCGAGCGGGTGCGCTGCTGGTTGACCACCAGCGACACGACGATCGCCAGGATGCCCGCGGCGAGGAGGATGCCCCCGAGGGCACCGTCGTCGATCTGCGCGAGATCCATCGTGACGACATCGAAGACCAGGATGAGGCCCAGGATGATGAGAATGATGCCCAGTCCGATGACCATGACGTCTCCTTCAGGTGAGGGACGGGCACGCGGATGCGCCCGTCGGCCGGAGCCGTCTGACCGGTGCCCCGGTGGGTCCTCCCCCAAACGTCGCCCGAGGTAAAAGCCCTCCTGGTCTGGACCTCACAGGATGTAGAGCATCTCCTGGTAGGTCGGCAGCGGCCACAGGTCGTCGGCGATCAGCGTCTCGAGCGTGTCGGCCGCCTCCCGGATCGACGCCATGGCTGGCAGCACCTCGTCCCGGGCGAAGGTCGCGGCGAGCAGCGCGTCCTCGTCGTGGTCGTGGGCCAGGGCCGCGGACAGCGACGTGATCCCCGCGCGCAGCCCGGCGAGCGGCGCCGAGACCGACTCCAAGGTGGACAGGTCCGCCTCGACGCCGGCAGCCCTGAGCGCCGCCACGTTGGCCGCGAGCTCGGTCTGGTAGCGCAGGGCCGCCGGCAGCACCGTCGTGGTGGCGATCTCGAGCGTCAGGTTGGCCTCGACCCCGACCGTGAGGAGGTAGTGCTCGAGGCCGATCTCGTAGCGGCTGTGCATCTCGCGCTCGTTGAAGACCGAGTACGTCGAGAAGAGCTCGATCGCCTCCGGCGTGATCAGCTCGGGCAGCGCGTCGACCGTGGTGCGCAGGTTCTTCAGACCCCGCTGCTCCGCCTCGACCTGCCATGCGTCGGAGTAGCCGTTGCCGTTGAAGATCACCGCACCGTGGTCGCTGACGATGGTGGTCAGCAGGTCCTGCACGGCCTCGTTGAAGTCCGTGCCCTCCTCGAGGGCCGCCTCCAGGACGGTCGCGCAGTGATCCAGGGCCTCGGCCATGATCGTGTTGATCATGACCATCGGCCCGGCGACGGTCTGCAGGGAGCCCGGTGCGCGGAACTCGAAGCGGTTGCCCGTGAAGGCGAAGGGGCTGGTGCGGTTGCGGTCGCCCGGGTCCTTGGCCAGGTCGGGGAGGGTGTCGACGCCGATGATCAGCGTCCCCTTCTCCTTGGACCGCGTCGCACCGCCCTTGGCGATCTGGTCGAACACGTCGGCGAGCTGGTCACCGAGGAAGATCGAGATGATCGCCGGCGGCGCCTCGTTGGCGCCCAGGCGGTGGTCGTTGCTCGCCGAGGCGACCGAAGCACGCAGCAGGCCGCCGTACTTGTGGACCGCGCGGATGACCGCGGCGCAGAAGACGAGGAACTGCGCGTTGTCGTGCGGGTTGTCGCCGGGCAGCAGCAGGTTGCCCTCGGTCGTGTTGCCGAGGGAGAAGTTCACGTGCTTGCCGGAGCCGTTGACCCCGGCGAAGGGCTTCTCGTGGAAGAGGCACTCCATGCCGTGCTTCTTGGCGATCGACTTGAACGTCGTCATGAGCAGCTGCTGGTGGTCGGACGCGACGTTGGCGCGCTCGAACATCGGGGCGATCTCGAACTGGCCGGGCGCGACCTCGTTGTGCCGTGTCTTGGCCGGGATGCCGAGCTTGAAGAGCTCCCGCTCGGTGTCCATCATGAAGCCGAGGACACGCTCGGGGATGGCGCCGAAGTAGTGGTCGTCGAACTCCTGGCCCTTGGGCGGCTTGGCCCCGAAGAGCGTGCGACCGGCGTTGAGCAGGTCGGGGCGCGCGAGGAAGAAGTGGCTGTCGACCAGGAAGTACTCCTGCTCGGGGCCGCAGTAGGACACCACGCGCGCCGGGTCGTGGCCGAAGAGGCGCAGGATGCGCTCGGCATGCGCGGCCATCGCCTGCTGCGAGCGCAGGACCGGCGTCTTGTGGTCGAGGGCCTCACCGGTCATCGACACGAAGACCGTCGGGATGCACAGCGTGTTGCCGTTGGGGTTCTCCAGGACGTACGCCGGGCTCATGACGTCCCAGCCCGTGTAGCCGCGGGCCTCGAAGGTGTTGCGCAGGCCGCCGTTGGGAAAGCTGGACGCGTCGGGCTCGCCCTGGATCAGCGTCTTGCCCGAGAAAGAAGCGAAGGCCGAGCCGTCACCGACCGGGTCGAGGAAGCTGTCGTGCTTCTCGGCGGTCAGGCCGGTCAGCGGGTAGAACACGTGGGCGTAGTGGGTCGCGCCCTTCTCCAGGGCCCAGTCCTTCATCGCGGACGCGACGGCGTCGGCCATGTCGGGGTCCAGCGGCGCGGAGTGCTCGATGGTCGCGAGGACCGACGCGTAGACGGCCTTCGGCAGCCGCTTCTGCATCACCGCGAGGCTGAAGACGTTCTGACCGAAGATCTCGCCCGGCTCCTCGCCCGGGTCGAAGGAGATGGGCGGCGGGGTGTAGGCCTCTACCGAGGTGATGGCCTGCAGACGGACGTTGTTGGCACTCAAGATGGGGCTCCCTCGGGCATTCCCCGCGCACGTGCACGGGTGTACACCGGGGAATCTAGGCGGCCGTCGTGTCCGGATTGTTTCGTCCTCGTGACAGGCCAGGACGGCGGGTCGCGGTCTGGTCCACCGCACCGCTGTGAGGAGACACCGCAGCGAGGGGTCGAGGCGCCGGGAATCCGGTCGTCGTTCTGGCATAGTCGGCCCCATGCCCGATGCTGCCGCCACCGAACGTCGCGCGGTCGTCGTCGAGGACGACGAGGACATCCGGTCGCTGATCGAGTTCACCCTCACCAGCCAGGGCTTCGAGGTGCGGTCGGTGGCGACCGGGCTCGACGGGCTCGAGGCGATCAGCACCTTCGACCCCGACCTGGTGACCCTGGACCTGGGCCTGCCCGGCATCGACGGCATCGAGACCTGCCGGCGGATCCGGGAGACCAACGACGTCTACATCGTCATGATCACCGCACGCGACGAGGAGATCGACCGGCTGATCGGGTTGGAGACCGGCGCCGACGACTTCATCTCCAAGCCCTTCAGCCCCCGCGAGCTCCAGGCCCGGGTCAACGCGATGTTCCGCCGCCCGCGACGCTCGACCGCCCCCGTCGAGGAGCACACGCCTCTGGCGGCCCCGAGCAACGAGGTCCTGGACCACGGCCCCCTCAAGGTCGACGTCGACGGCCGACGCGCCTTCCGCGGCGACGAGGAGCTCGCGCTCACCCGCACGGAGTTCGACCTGCTCACCGAGCTGATGCGCACCCCCGCACGGGTCTGGACCCGCGAGGCGCTGCTGCGCTCGGTGTGGGGCACCGAATGGGCCACCGACACCCACCTCGTCGAGGTGCACGTGGGCAACCTGCGCCGCAAGCTCGGTGACGCCGGCCGTCTGGTCCGCACGGTGCGTGGTGTCGGCTACCGGATGGACGTGCTCCAGAGCTCGCTCTAGGAGTCGGCGTACTCCACGAGGTAGGACGCGAGCGCCCGGTCGGCGCGCTCCGCGGCGGCAGGGACGAGCCGCACGCGGGCCAGGGCCCCCACGACGTCACCCAGACGCAGCCGGCCCTCGATGAACCGGGCCATCTCGACGAGCTCCAGCGTGCCGACGATGCTCGAGGCCACCCGCAGGCTCAACGTGGCGTCGAGTGCGCCCTCGAGGTCACCCACCTCGGTCGCGGTCACGATCCGCTCCACCCGCTGCGGCAGGAGCCGGCGGTAGGTGTGGGCGAAGGAGACCGTGAAGGGCCAGTTGTCGACGTCCTGGGCCAGCCGGTCGAGGTCACGCGGGTCGAACGTGCTCACGTGTCCTCCTGGCTGGATGCGCCCGCGACTGTCTCGGGGCCTGTCCCAGGATGCGCGGCGCAGATCAAGGGATCTGCGCGGAAACCTCAAGCAAGACGCAAGGATTCAGCCGATGACGAGGTCGCGCTCCAGGTCGGCCGCGAGCCGCTCCGCGAAGTAGGCGTGGCCGTCGTTGTTGAGGAGCCCGTCCGGCGCGAAGTAGGCCGGGGCGTCGGCGCCCGTGAGCCACTCCTCCCCGTAGGTGTCGACGCAGGTGATGTGGTCGTTCTCCAGGGGCTCGCACATGCCCATCCCGCGCGGGTTGCCGTAGGGCAGGACCACCGCGATGACCGCGTCGGGCACGCGCCCGCGCAGCGTGGTGACGGTGTTGCGCATGAGCTTGCGGATGACCGGTGTCGTGGCGGGCGAGCGCATCTGCGCGGAGATGACCACGACGTCGGGCACGAAGTCGTCGTCGGTCTGGAGCCGGAAGACCCGGTCGAGGTACTGGCTACCGGGCGTCGCTGGGGCGCTGTGCGCCCAGCCGGAGCCGGGGACTGCGTCCACGCGGTACTCCCACCCGAGGTCCTTGGACAGGAGGTGCACGAAGCCGGCCCTCTGGAGCGCCGCGCCCTCCCCCGCGGTCCAGTCGTCACCGATGAAGAGCACCTTGGCCGCCGGCGGCACCGACAGCGCCACGGCCTCGGTGTCCGCACCCGCGGCCGGCACCTGCTCGGGACCGCCGGGGTCGGAGGAGAACTGGACGACCAGCAGCGCCACGGTCAGTGCGGTCGCGACCAGGACGCCGAGCAGCGTGACTCGCTGGACGGTGACGCTTCGGCCCGAGTCGGTGGACCGCCCCCATGGCTTGGACACGGGGGCGATCCTACGTGGTCCGGACCGGTGCGAGATCGGATGTTTGGACCCGTGGGACCGCGGGCAGGCTGTGCAGGACACGCACTGCTGCTTCGACCTCGTCTCGGACTTTCTTCAGCCCACATCCCGGGGGTGGGCTGCTCCACGAGGCTCACGGAGCGCGGTGCGTGTCGCACGTCCGGGCATGAAAGTGCCAGGACGCGACCTCTGGGGGGCAGTCGATCGCGGCCTGGCGCGACGATTATCCCACATCTCGAGCCGGACCGACACCGTCAGTTGCGTGCCGCTCAGTCCCAGAAGACGTGGTCGACGACCGACCGTGCCTGCCGGGTGCACCGCAGGTAGTCGTTGACCATCTCGTCGGTCGCACCCGGTGGATAGCCCAAGATGTTGGCGACCGCAGCGCGCTCCCGCGTGTCACGCGGGATCTGGTCGCCGGAGGCACCCCGCACCAACGTCACGGCGTTGCGGGTCCGGCTGACGGTGCGCCAGCCCTCGATGAGCAGCGCGGCCTCCTCCTCACCGAGCAGCCCGGCGTCGCGCGCCGCCGCGAGCGCGTCGAGGGTCTGCGGGGTGCGCAGCGACTCCAGCCGACCGGCGTGGCGCATCTGGAGCAGCTGAACGGTCCACTCGATGTCGGCCAGACCGCCACGACCGAGCTTGAGGTGCAGGTGGGGGTCGGCGCCACGTGGCAGCCGCTCGCGGTCGATCCGGGCCTTGATCCGGCGGACCTCGCGGATGTCGTCCTCGGAGATCCCGTCGGCCGGGAAGCGCAGTGGGTCGATGAGCGCGGTGAAGCGTCGTCGCAGGTCCTCGTCACCCACGACCGCGTCGGCGCGCAGCAGTGCCTGCGCCTCCCAGACCATCGACCACTTGGCGTAGTAGGCGGCGTAGGAGCCGATCGTGCGCACCAGAGCGCCCTGCTTGCCCTCGGGACGGAGGTCGGCGTCAACCTGGAGCGGCGGGTCGGCCCCTGGCAGGGCCAGCAGTCGGCGCAGCTCGTTGGCCACAGCCTGGGAGTAGGAGGTCGCGACGTGCGCGTCGGCGCCGGGCTCGGCCTCGAAGACGAAGAGGACGTCGGCGTCGCTGGAGTAGGACAGCTCGAAGCCGCCGTAGCGACCCATCGCGATGATCGCGATGCGCGCCGGTGCCTGCTCGAGCGACCGTTGCCGTCGTACGGCGAGTCCCGCGACCCGCAGCGTGGCTTCCAGGGTGGCGTCGGTCAGGCGCGAGAGCCCCTTGCCGACGTCGGCCACGTCGGTGAGCCGCAGCGCGTCGCCGGCGGCGATCCGGAACAGCTCGCGCCGTCGCACGGCGCGGATGGCGCGCACGGCCTTCTCGACGTCGTCCTGGCGACCGGCGGCGGCGAGCATCTCCTCGACCAGCGGCTCGGCCGGCAGGGGGGCGAGCGAGCCGCCGAGGATCCGCACCCCCTGGGGCTCGCGCTCGAGCAGGCCCGTGACGTAGCGCGAGGTGGAGAGCAGGTGGGCGAGCCGCTCGGCGACGGCGCCCTCGTCCCGCAGGGTCTTGAGGTACCACGGGGTGCGGCCCATGGTCTCGCTGATGCGGCGGAAGCCGAAGAGCCCGGCGTCGGGGTCGGGACCCTCGGCGAACCACTCCAGCATCGCCGGCAGCAGGGCCCGCTGGATGGTGGAGGTGCGGGAGAGCCCGGCCGTCAGCGCCTCGAGGTGGCGCAGCGCTGCCTGGGGATCGGCGTAGCCGAGGGCGGCCAGGCGGGTGCTGGCCGCCTCCGAGGAGAGCCGGGCCTCGGGACCGGGGATCCCGGCGACCGCGGCGAGCAGCGGGCGGTAGAAGAGCTTCTCGTGCAGGCGCCGGACCTCGCGGCGGTGGTGCTCCCACACACGGTGGAGCGACGGGATCGGCTCCTTGAAGAGCCGGACGCTGCGGCCGAGGCGGCGCAGTGACGGCTCGTCCTCGGGCACGACGTGGATGCGACGCAGCTGGAAGAGCTGCATCCGGTGCTCGAGCGTGCGGAGGAAGGCGTAGGCGTCGTGCAGCGCCTCGCCGTCCTCACGGCCGACGTAACCGCCCTCGGTCAGGGCCGCCAGCGCGCTGAGCGTCGCGGTCGGCCGGATCCGCTCGTCCATGCGGCCGTGGACCAGCTGGAGCAGCTGCACGGCGAACTCGACGTCGCGCAGCCCACCCGAGCCGAGCTTGAGCTGGCGGTCGGCCTCCCGCGCCGGGATGTGCTCGATGACCCGGCGGCGCATGGCCTGGGCGTCGGTGACGAAGCCCTCGCGCTCGGCGGCGGACCACACCAGCGGGGCGAGCATGTCGACGTACGCCCGACCGAGCGCGAGGTCACCGGCGACCGGGCGGGCCTTGAGCAGCGCCTGGAACTCCCAGGTCTTGGCCCAGCGCTCGTAGTAGCCGAGGTGGCTGGCGAGGGTGCGCACCAGCGGGCCGGCCTTGCCCTCGGGGCGCAGCGCGGCGTCGACGGGCCAGATCGTGCCCTCGGTGGTGTGGTCGGAGCAGATCCGGATCAGGTGGCTGGCCAGCTGGGTCGCGGCCCGCACGACGGCCTGGTCGCTGGCGTCCTCGTGGCCGGGGGCCGGCTCGTAGACGAAGATGACGTCGACGTCGGAGACGTAGTTGAGCTCGTGGCTGCCGAGCTTGCCCATCGCGATGACCGCCAGTCGTGCGAGCGAGGCCGACTCCCCCACCCGCTGCCGGGCCACGGCCAGTGCGGCCTCGAGGGTGCCGGCCGCGAGGTCGGACAGCTCGGCTGCCGCGTCGTCGATGCCGACGTCGTGGGACAGGTCGCGCGAGGCGAGACGCAGCAGGACGCGGCGGTACTCCACACGCAGGGCGTCGACCGCCTCCGCGTCGGGGAGCGTCGCGACCGGCTGGTCAGCGCGCGGGTCCGCGCCCACGGCCTCCAGGAGGGCGGCGCGCACCGCCCAGGCGGCGGGACGCGTCGAGCCCATCATCGGGTCGGTGAGCTCGTGCCACTGCTCGGGGTGCCGGGCGAGGTGGTCGGCCAGCGCGCTGCTCGCGCCGAGCACGCACATCAGCCGCATCGCGGTGCCCTCGTCGTCGGCGATCGCGGTCAGGAGCGCGGCCCGGTCCTCGACCTCGTCGGCGAGCCTCACGAGAGCCGACAGGGCCAGGTCGGGGTCGGCGGTGCGCCCGAGGATCGCGAGGATCGGCTCGGCCTGCCCCCCCAGGCCCGTCAGCGCCTCCTGGGCCGCGGCGGTGTCGGTGAACCCGAGCCGCAGGAGGGCGCCCTTGGTCGTGGTGGTGCGGGTCATCTGCCGCCCCCGGTGCTGGCGACGACTCGTGCGAAGGACCCGGCGAGGGGTCGCCAGGCCTCGGTCAGCTCGGCTGCGGCGTCGTCGATCGATCCCAGCAGAACGTCCTGGTCGATGCCCCGCAGCACGTGGGCCTCCCGGTCGTCAGCCGCCCACGGCCGCAGGGTGGCCGCGTCGACCTCCGGGTGGAGCTGGAGCCCCCAGGCACGCGGGCCGAAGCGGACGACCTGCGGCTCCCCCGCGGGCGTCCGCGCGAGGACGGTGGCGCCGGCGGGCAGGACCGTGACGACGTCGTCGTTCCAGTGCACGCCGCGCCGAGGGGTGGCGAGCGGGCCGAGGAGCTCGTCGGTCGCCGCCTGCGCCGTCCAGCCGACGTCGAGCAGGCCGAGCTGCTGCCCGCGCGGGTTGCGCTCGACGCGCCCGCCGAGCGCGGAGGCGAGGAGCTGGTGGCCGAGGCACACACCGAGCGTCGGGACACCGGCCGCGTGGGCGGTGCGGAGCTGCTCCTTGAGCGGCGCGAACCACGGGACCGTGTCGTCCTCGGCCTGCTGGGGCCCGCCCAGCACCAGCACTCCGTCGTACGACGTGGGGTCGGGGAGGGCATCGCCGGCGTAGGGCCGGCGCACCTCGAGCGTGCAGCCGGCCTCGGTCAGCCAGCGCCCGAGGAGCACCGGGGGGCACTCGTCCTCGTGCTGGACGACCAGGACCGACGGCATCGTGGCAGGGGCCTGGTCAGATGACCGGGAGCATCTGGTCGCGCTCGAAGACCGAGACCTGTCCGCGGTACTCGTCCCACTCGGCCCGCTTGTTGCGCAGGAAGTAGTCGAAGACGTTCTCGCCCAGCGTCTCGGCGAGCAGCTCGGAGCTCTCGGCGATCTTGATCGCCTCGTTGAGGTTGTGCGGGAGCGGCTCGATGCCGAGGTTCTTGCGCTCGCGCTCGGTGAGGGCCCAGACGTCGTCCTCGGCCTCGCGGGGCAGCTCGTAGCCCTCGTCGATGCCCTTGAGGCCGGCCGCCAGCACGGCGGCGAAGGCGAGGTAGGGGTTGCAGGCGGCGTCGATGGTGCGCAGCTCGATGCGGGTGGAGTTGCCCTTGCTGGGCTTGTACATCGGGACGCGGACCATCGCGGAGCGGTTGTTGTGGCCCCAGCAGATGTAGGAGGGGGCCTCACCGCCGAACATCATCCGCTTGTAGGAGTTGACCCACTGGTTGGTGACGACGCTGATCTCCGGCGCGTGGCGCAGGATGCCGGCGATGAAGCGCCGGCCGGTCTGGGAGAGCTGGTACTCGGCACCGGCCTCGTAGAAGGCGTTCTGGTCGCCCTCGAAGAGCGAGACGTGGGTGTGCATGCCCGAGCCGGGGTGGGTGGTGAAGGGCTTGGGCATGAAGCTGGCCCAGATGCCCTGGCCGAGCGCGACCTCACGGATCACGGTGCGGAAGGTCATGATGTTGTCGGCGGTCGAGAGCGCGTCGGCGTAGCGCAGGTCGATCTCCTGCTGGCCCGGGCCGCCCTCGTGGTGGCTGAACTCCACCGAGATGCCCATCGCCTCGAGCATCGTGATCGCCTCGCGGCGGAAGTCGGAGCCGTGGGACTGCGCGGTGTGGTCGAAGAAGCCGCTGCGGTCCACGGGGATCGGGTCGACGCCGGCCTGCGGGGTGTCCTTGAAGAGGTAGAACTCGATCTCGGGGTGCGTGTAGAAGGTGAAGCCCTTGTCGGCCGCCTTGCTCAGCGTGCGCTTGAGCACGTAGCGCGGATCGGAGTAGGAAGGGCTGCCGTCGGGCATCACCACGTCGCAGAACATCCGGGCCGTGGCCGGGCCCTCGCCACCGCGCCACGGGAGGATCTGGAAGGTCGAGGGGTCGGGCAGCAGCAGCATGTCGGCCTCGTAGACCCGGGCGAAGCCCTCGATCGCGGAGCCGTCGAAGCCGATGCCCTCGTCGAAGGCGTTGTCCAGCTCGGCCGGAGCCACCGCGACGGACTTCAGGAAGCCCAGGACGTCGGTGAACCACAGCCGCACGAAGCGGACGTCACGCTCTTCGAGAGCGCGGAGAACGAAGTCTTCCTGCTTGCCCATGCGGCACAGCGTAGGGGCATCGCGGGCCCTGCGGCGAAGGGGGCACGGGTGGCCCTTCAGGAGGGGACGTCGGCCTCGATCTCGGCCAACCAGGCCGTGGACTTAGCGTCCGAGGGCATCAGCCGGTCCCCGGCACTCGCAGAGCCTCGGCGTGACGTTCGAGGAGCCCGACATCCGGCCGGAGCCCGGGCCGTCGTGGAGCTCGGCGGCCCCTGGCCCGTACGCCGAGTCGGCGCGATGTTGCACGCCGTACGCCGAGTCGGCGCGATGTTGCACGCCGTACGCCGAGTCGGCGCGATGTTGCTGGCAGTCGTGTGCCGCAAGCAGCGCTCGAGCGCGGCGTGGAGCACACGACCCGACGACATCGGGCCAGCGATCGGCCCTGGTGCCGGGTCGTGGGCCCCAGACCGCGCACTGGAGCAGCCTCCGGCACACGACCCCAACCACCTTGCCGAGTCACAGGCGAGGCGAAGATGCTGACGACTCCCCTAGGACGGGACGTGGGCCTCGATCTCGGCCAACCAGGCCGTGGCCTTGGCGTCCGAGGGCATCCGCCAGTCACCGCGCGGCGACATGGTGCCGCCGGCACTGACCTTGGGCCCGTTGGGCAGGGCGGAGCGCTTGAACTGGCTCATGAAGAAGCGGCGCACGAAGACCTCAAGCCAGTGCCGGATCGTGGGCAGGTCGTAGGCCTGGCGACGCTCGTCGGGGAAGTGGGGCGGCCAGTCCCCCGCACCCGCGTCGCGCCAGGCGTGCCAGGCGAGGAAGGCGATCTTGCTCGGTCGGTGACCGCGGCGGATCACGTGGAAGAGGGTGAAGTCCTGGAGCGCGTAGGGGCCGACGGTGTCCTCGGTGGCCTGTGGCTTGGCGCCGTCGGTCGTCGGGATCAGCTCGGGGGTGATCTCCTGCTCGACGATCCTCTCCAGCAGCTCGTTGGTCTCTGCGTCGAACTGGTCGCTCTCGGCGACCCAGCGGATCAGGTGCTGGATCAGCGTCTTGGGCACGCCCGCGTTGACGTTGTAGTGCGACATCTGGTCACCGACGCCGTAGGTGCACCAGCCGAGGGCCAGCTCGGACAGGTCGCCGGTCCCGACGACGATGCCCTTGCGGTGGTTGGCGATCCGGAAGAGGTAGTCGTATCGCAGGCCCGCCTGCACGTTCTCGAATGTCACGTCGTAGACCGGCTGACCGTCGGAGAACGGGTGGTCGATGTCGTGGAGCATCTGGGTGGCCGCCGGCCGGATGTCGAGCTCCTCGAACGTCACGCCGAGGCTCTTCGAGAGCCGCGTGGCGTAGTCCTTGGTGGTGTCGCCGGTCGCGAAGCCCGGCATGGTGATCGCCTGGATGTCGCTGCGGGGACGCCCCAGGCGGTCCATGGCGCGGGCCGCGACGATGAGGGCGTGGGTGGAGTCGAGCCCGCCGCTGACGCCGATGACGGGTCGGGTGTCGCCGATGGCCTGGAGCCGCTGCTCGAGGCCGGAGACCTGGATGTTGTAGGCCTCGTAGCAGTCGAGCGCGAGCCGCGCCGGGTCATCGGGCACGAAGGGGAAGCGGTCGACCTTGCGGCGCAGGCCGATGTCGCCGGCCGGCGGCCCCAGGGTGAAGGGCACCGTGCGGAAGCCGCCGGCGCGAGCCTCGTGCGTGCGCCGGTTGTCGTCGTGCGTCCCTTGGCGGATCCGCTCCTGGCGCAACCGGTCCAGGTCGATGTCGGCGACCGATCGTCGCGGGCCCTCGGGGAAACGCTCGGTCTCCGCGAGCAGGTCGCCGCACTCGTAGACCATCGTCTGCCCGTCCCAGGAGAGGTCGGTGGTCGACTCCCCCTGGCCGGCGGCCGCATAGAAGTACGCCGCGTTGCAGCGCGCGCTGGCGCTGCGCACCAGCAGCCGGCGGTCCTCGGCTCGGGCGACGGTGATCGGGCTCCCACTGAGGTTGGCGAGCACCGTCGCACCGGCCAGCGCGGCCTCCGCGCTCGGCGGCACCGGCACCCACATGTCCTCGCAGATCTCGACGTGGACGTCGAGCCCGCGCACGTCGGTGGCGCTGAAGATGAGGTCCGGCCCGAAGGGCACGGTGTCGCCGTTGATCGTGATCGTGCTGGCCCGACGGTCGTCCCCCGGGGCGAAGTGACGGCGCTCGTAGAACTCGCGGTAGGTCGGCAGGTAGGACTTGGGGCTGACGCCGAGCACCTCGCCGGCATGGATCACCACGGCGCAGTTGGTGACGCGGGTGCCGTGCACGAGCGGGGCGCCGACCACGATCACCGGCAGCAGGTCGCTCGACGCGGCCGTGATCGTCGCGATCGCCGCCTCGACGGCCTCGAGCAGGGTGTCCTGCAGCAGCAGGTCCTCGATGGAGTAGCCGCTCAGGCCCAGCTCCGGGAACAGCGCCAGTGCCACGCCGTCGTCATGGCACAGTCGCACCTGCTCGAGCACCCGCTCCGCGTTGGTCGCCGGGTCCGCGATCGCGACCGGCAGCGTGCAGGCCGCCACCCGGGCGAACCCGTGGGCATAGGCCGAGTAGAAGTCCACGCCGCGAGTCTAGGGACCTCGGGCTCCGTACGCCGGTTGCGTCGGTCGGGACGGTGCGGCCTGCGGCCGTCGGGACCGTGGCGAGTTGGTGCTGCCGACGACGGGTGAATCTGCCATGGACCGATCAGAATGTGCACCTCTCGCAATCTGGGCGCTGCTCACAGATTGGCCCGGAGTGCCACCCGTGACGGGCGAGCACCGTGAGGTCGGCAGAAGCCATCCGACTTGGCCGATGAGCGTCGGCACCACCGTGCCTCCCTAACCGAGGCGCTGGAGCGCTTGTTCTA
>NZ_JANNML010000177.1:0-14433 GCF_031397825.1 Nocardioides sp. | reverse complement strand
GGGCTCGAGGAGCGCCAGCGACGAGGCGTCGAGACCCCGTAGGCCGGGGAGCGGTCTCCTCAGCTGCCGAGGGTCTCGCCGGTGGGCAGCTGGAGCTCGCCCTCGGCGCCGGCGCCGTCGACGAGCAACGTGCAGCCGGTGGTGGCGATCGAGCAGGAGAAGAGGTCTGCGCTCGGGTCGTCGGCCTCGAGCGCGATGACCCGCACCGTCTCGTCGTCGGCCCACTCGTAGACCGTGGAGAAGAAGTAGGACGTCGGCATGCTGGGGGACAGGGCGTTGCCGTTGAGGCCCACGACCTTCACGAGCTCGCTGTCAGGGGCGTACATCGTGGCCAGCGGCGACAGGACGCCGTTGCCCTCCATGACGGTGCCGTTCAGGACGTCGGGCAGGGGCCGGGCCGACGCTCGGGACTCCCCGACCTCCACGCCCTGGTCGCCGTAGAACGCGAGGACCCCGTCCTGCACGTCGATCAGGTCGAAGCCGTTGCGGGCATCCGCGTCGATGACGTCGACCTCCCCGGTCACGACGGAGACCGCCACGGCGCCGCGCCGGTCGCGCCAGTAGGCCGTGTCGCCGTCGAGGGCGTAGAAGTAGGCAGGGTCGGCCTCGTCGGCGAGGTCGCCCATGCCGGGCTCCGTGCCGGAGGAGTCCTCGAGCACCCTCTGCCCGTCCTCCTGGTCCAGGACCACGAACGTCGGGCGCTTGCCGGCTCGGTCCACCCAGCCGACCACGGTGCTGTCGTGGTCGCCGACCAGGCGGGGGCGTTCGGCGTCGACGGAGCCGACCTCCGTGGTCTCGCCGTCGACGACGGAGAGCACGCGCCCGTCGGCGTCGGCGACGACGTAGCCGACCGTGGTCTGCACGAAGGCCCGGATCGTGACGCCGAGGTCCAGCTCGGCGGGCCCTGCGTGCAGCACCGAGCCATCGGCCCAGGACACGATGTCGAGCGGCAGGGCGACGGAGTCCCGTCCGGACGCCGCGTCGGGGGAGCCGTCGTCGGTGAGAGCGGGCACGACGAGTGCGGCCGTGACCGCCAGCGCGGCGAGCGAGCCGCCGAGGGCGGCACCCCGGCGGCGGCGTACGCGTCGGTCACCGGCACGCACGAGCACGTCGAGGTCGGGGGTCGGGAAGTCCACGTCGGCAGCGCGGTCGTGGAGCAGGTCTCGGAGCTTCTCGGTCATCGGTTCACCACCAGGTCGGTCAGGGGGAGGAGGTCGGCGTCGTCGCCGAGGTGCTCGCGGAGCTTGGCGATGCCGGCTGACACCTGGCTCTTGACCGTGCCGACGGCACAGCCCATCGCCTCC
This sequence comes from Nocardioides sp., assembly GCF_031397825.1. Lineage (GTDB taxonomy): Bacteria > Actinomycetota > Actinomycetes > Propionibacteriales > Nocardioidaceae > Nocardioides. The sequence continues at coordinate 13,129 of NZ_JANNML010000177.1, read as the reverse complement.
GCGGTCTGGACCTCGGTGAGGTCCTCGTAGTAGCGCAGCACGATCGCGGCGCGTTGCCGCGGGGGCAGCTGCTGCAGGCCTTCCCAGAGCCACTGGCTCTGGGTCACCGAGTCGGCGTGTCCGCCGTCGGCGCTGGCAGGCAGGGACTCGGAGGCGCGCTCGTGGCTCCAGCTCTTGCGGCGGAACCACGAGATGGCGGTGGTCGTGATGGCCTTGCGGCAGTAGGCCTCGGCGTTGCCCTTGTCACGCAGTCGCGGCCACGCGGCATAGGTCTTGACCAGCGCCTCCTGGACCAGGTCCTGGGCGAGGGCCCGGTCGCCGACCATCAGGTAGGCCGCGCGGTGCAGGGCGCCCGAGCGCCCGGTCACGAACTCGGCGAACTCGTCTCGTCGGGTCATGGTTGCTCCTTCGTCATGCTCATGCCCACCAGACGAGGTGGGTCGGACGAAAGGTTCGTCGGGTCCTCGCGCCGGTCAGGAGCCGAGGACCCGGCGCAGGTAGCCGTTGGAGAAGACGCGGTCGGGGTCGAGCCGGTCGCGCATCGCGAGGAAGTCGTCGAAGCGGGGGTAGAGCGCCGCCAGCCCGTCGGCCTGCCGGGTGTGGACCTTGCCCCAGTGGGGGCGGCCGCCGTGGGCGCGCATCACCTGCTCCATCAGGGAGAAGTACGCCGTGTGGTCGGCGCGGCGGTGCGTGTGGAAGGCGAGGTAGAACGACTCGCGTCCGCTGGCGGTCGACAGCGGGACGTCGTCGGCGGGGGCGACCCGGATCTCCACGGGGAAGCTGATCGCCAGGTCGGAGGCGTCGAGGGCGGCCCGAGCCTCGCGCAGCGCCGACAGACCGGCCTCGCGCGGCACGGCGTACTCCATCTCCTTGAAGACGACGTTGCGCTCGGTGGTGAAGACCCGGTGGGCCACGTCGCTGTAGGTGCGCGCACCGAGCATCCGGGCGTTCATCCGGTTCATCCGGGGGATGATGCGAGGGGCCCGGTTGGCAGCGGCGGTGAGCAGGCCGAAGGCCTTGTTGGACAGGAGCTCGTCGTCGACCCAGGCGCGGGTGCGCGAGAGGGGCCTGGCCGCGCCGAGGTCGTCGGCGAGCCGGTCGTTGCGCTTGGTCAGCATCCGGTCGGAGTGGGGGAACCAGTACATGTCGACGTGGTGGCTCTCGGCCACCATCTGGTCGAAGGAGCCGAGCGCCTCGTCCCAGCGCATCGGCCGCTCGGTGGCCTCGAGGAGGAAGAGCGGCTCCACGCGGAAGGTGATCGCGGTGAGGACGCCGAGGGCACCCAGACCGATGCGCGCGTGCTCCAGGACGTCGGGGTTCTCCTCGGCGCTCGCCCGCAGGACCTCACCGGTGCCCGTGACCAGCTCGAGCCCCACGACCTGGGCCGCCAGGCTCGCGGCGACGCCACCGGTGCCGTGGGTGCCGGTCGAGATCGCGCCGGCCAGCGTCTGCTCGGCGATGTCGCCCATGTTGTGCAGGCTCAGCCCCAGGCCCTCGAGGGTGGCGTTGAGCACCTTAAGCTGGGTGCCGGCCAGGGCCGTGACGGTCATCGCGTCCCGGTCGACGGCGAGGATCCCGCTGAGCGACTGCGGCAGCAGCATCGTGTGCTCGGGCGCGGAGATCGCGGTGAAGCTGTGCCCGGTGCCGACCATCTTCACGGTCGCGCCCTCGGTGCGCGCGCGGTGCACCTCGGCGACCACCGCAGCGGTGTCGACGGGCTGCGCCACCCGTTGCGGGCGAGCGCTCGCGAGGCCCGACCAGTTCACCCACTCAGTCACGTGTCACCACCACGGGGACCACGGTAGTCCGGATCGTCTGCGCTGCCAGGAGCGCGAGCAGACCGCCGGCGACGGGGACGAGGTAGGCAGCGGAGGCTCCCTGGGTGTCGATCACGACGCCGGCCAGGGCCGCGCCCGGTGCGACCCCGGCGACCAGGCCGGTCTGGAGGAAGGCCATCCCCTCGGTGAGCCGCGACGGCGGCAGCACCTTCTCCGAGAGCGACATGGTGGAGATCAGGGTCGGGGCGATCGCGAAGCCGGCCACGAAGAGGACCCCGCCCATCAGCACCATCGAGTCGATGAAGAACAACGGGATCATCGCCACCGTCATGGCTCGCGAGCCCCAGCGCAGCCGGACCTCCGGGCCCCGGCGCCAGGTGACCGCTCCGGTGAGGACACCGGCGATGAGGGAGCCGGCGGCCCACAGGGCGAGCAGCACCCCGGCGTAGGCCTTGGCCCCGCGCTCCTCGGCGAACGCGACGGTGGCGACCTCGGCCGCACCGAAGAGGAGGCCCAGCGCCGTCGAGACCACCGTCAGCGGGACGAGCGTGCCCCAGGGGATGCGGGGGCGGTCGACGCCCGGCTCGGGGCGCCGGTGCGTCGGCGGCTCCGTGCGGCGCTGGGCCGCGAACGCGTAGGTGCCCAGCACGCCCGTCACCAGGGCGGTGGTCAGACCGGCGACCGGGTGCACGGCGGTGGCCAGCACGGTGACGAGGATCGGGCCGGTGATGAACACGGCCTCGTCGGCCACCGCCTCGAGCGCGAAGGCCGTCTGGAGCTCGTCGGGCTCGCGCGTCGCGTGCGACCACCGGGCTCGCACGCAGGTGCCCACCGACGGGAGCGAGGCGCCGGCCAGCGCCGCCAGGGCGTAGGTCACCAGGATCGGCCAGTCGGACCCGACCGACCACATCAGCAGCGACAGGGCGACGCCCCAGACGGTGATCACGACCGGCAGCACCCGCGACTGCCCGACGCGGTCGATGAGGCGGCCCTGGAGGATCGCGAAGAACGCGTTGGCCAGCAGGTGGGCGGCCGACACCGCGCCTGCGACGCCGTAGGAGCCCGAGGCGTCCTCGACGAGCAGCACGATCCCGAGGCCGACCATCGAGATCGGCAGGCGCGCCACGAGACCGGTCGCGCTGAAGAGGGCGGTGCCGGGGCGGGCGAGGATCCGACGGTAGGTGGTGAGCATGGGAGGTTGAGGGTAGGTCCATACGATGGGGGAGTGCCCAATCCTGACTCGTCGGCCCCCGTGGCCGCCCCCGACGCCGCCCCCTACGACGCCCTGCTCCTGGTCTCCTTCGGAGGCCCTGAGGCACCCGAGGACGTCGTCCCCTTCCTCGAGAACGTCACCCGTGGTCGCGGCATCCCGCGCGAGCGCCTCGAGCAGGTCGGCGAGCACTACTACCTCTTCGGCGGCAAGTCGCCGATCAACGACCTCAACCGCGACCTGCTGAAGCGGATCGAGGCCGACCTGGCGGCCGCGGGCATCGACCTCCCGGTCTACTGGGGCAACCGCAACTGGGACCCCTACCTCAAGGACACGCTGGCCCGGATGGCCGCCGACGGCGTCACCCGCGCGGCCTGCTTCGTCACCAGCACCTACTCGTCGTGGTCGAGCTGCCGGCAGTACCGCGAGAACCTCTACGACGCCGTCGACGGCCTCGAGGGAGCCCCGCAGCTGGACAAGCTGCGCCACTACTTCAACCACCCGGGCTTCATCGAGCCGATCGTCGACGCGACGCTGGCCTCGCTCGCCGAGCTGCCCGAGGACGTCCGTGCCAGTGCCCACCTCGCCTTCGTCACGCACTCGATCCCGCTCACGATGAACGACACCAGCGGTCCCGAGGGCGGGGCCTACGTCGACCAGCACCTCAGCGCCGCCGAGGAGATCGCCCGCCAGGTGTCGCTCGAGACCGGCGTCGAGCACCCCTGGGAGCTGGTCTACTGCTCGCGCTCCGGAGCACCGCACATCCCGTGGCTCGAGCCGGACGTCAACGACCACCTCACCTCCCTCACGGAGGCCGGCGCGCCGGCCGTGGTGATGATCCCCAGCGGCTTCATCTCCGACCACATGGAGGTCATCTACGACCTCGACACCGAGGCGCTCGCGACCGCCGAGGAGCTGGGGCTGCCCGCGCGACGTGCCGCGACGCCCGACACCGACCCGCGCTTCGTGGCGATGGTGCGCGACCTGCTGCTGGAGCGGGCCACCGCCGAGCGCGGCGAGGACGTCGTGCGCACCAGCATGGGCCGCCTCGACGCCCGGTGGGACCGGTGCCCGGTCGGCTGCTGCGCCAACCCGCGCGCCGACCGACCCGCCCTCTGCGGGGAGGCATGACCGACGAGCTCGCCGACCTGGCCCTCGAGGCCGCCCGCCTGGCCGCCGACCTGATCCGCGGCCGCAGGGCCGACGGCGTCAGCGTGGCGGCCACCAAGACCAGCGACGTCGACATCGTCACCGAGGCGGACCGGGCCGCCGAGACGCTGATCCGCGACACGATCCGCGCCCGCCGGCCCGACGACGCCTTCCTCGGCGAGGAGGGCAACGACGAGGAGGGCACCACGGGGGTCAGGTGGGTCATCGACCCGATCGACGGCACCGTCAACTTCCTCTACGGCCTGCCCAACTACGCCGTCTCGATCGCCGCCGAGAGGGACGGGGAGGCCGTGGCCGGCGTCGTGCTCAACGTCGTCACCGGCACCGAGTACGTCGCCCGCAGCCAGGACGGCCACCTGGTCGCCCTGCGCGACGGGCGACCGATCGGCGTACGCGGGCAGGCGCCGCTGTCGCACCGGCTGATCGCCACGGGGTTCTCCTACGACCGGGAGGTGCGGGTGCTCCAGGCGCAGGCCGCGAGCCGGCTTCTGCCGCACATCCGGGACCTGCGTCGGCTCGGCTCCTGCGCCCTCGACCTGTGCCTGGTCGCCGACGGGTCGCTCGACGGCTACGTCGAGGAGGGCGTCAACCTGTGGGACCACGCAGCCGGCGGGCTCATCGCCCGGACCGCAGGTGCGACCACCCGGCTGGGCGCGGGCGTGGGCGGCATGACGCTGCTCGTCTGCGGCCCTGCTCACGGCTTCGAGGAGCTGCACGCCGCCGTCATCGACGCCGGCTTTGGCGCGCCTGTCACGATCACGGGGCGCGGGGAATAGCAGCAGTTCACCTGACGTTCCCCGGACCTATCGCCGGATCGGCCTTGGCGGGGTCGGGGCGATGGTGCACAATCTGGCCCGCCAGACACAGCCGAAGGGAGTGAGCGACGCATGGCTACTGACTACGACGCACCGCGCAAGAACGAGGAAGAGCAGTCAGAGGAGAGCATCGAGGAGCTCAAGGCCCGTCGCCACGACAAGAACTCGGGCAAGGTCGACGAGGACGAGGCGGAGGCCGCCGAGGCCTTCGAGCTCCCCGGGGCCGACCTGTCGCACGAGGAGCTCGCCGTCGAGGTGAAGCCGAAGCAGGAGGACGAGTTCACCTGCATGAGCTGCTTCCTGGTCCACCACCGCAGCCAGCTGGCAAACCCCAAGAAGATGATCTGCCGCGACTGCGACTGAGGCCCCGCCTCCCGGCGGTCCGACTCGCTAGGAGACCGGGGTGGGCTTGCTCGCGTCCTGGCCGTCCTTCTCCAGGCCCGGCGGCAGGTGCCCCGTCGACCGCGCGTAGTAGTGCGCCGCCTTGCGGGTGGCCAGCATCCGCGCCACGGCGATCAGCGTGCCGCTCACCGTCGCCCAGGCGACGGCCTCCCAGATCTCCACGTCGGGGTCGGCCGGGTTGGCGGGCGGGTTCTTGCCCGTCGCGGCCTTCCAGGAGGTGTTGAGCCCCTTCTTGGCGACCGCGGCCGCGCCGAGCGCGGCAGCGAGCGAGAAGACGGACCAGATCTTGGAGCTGTCGGAAGCCATGCCCCAACCCTAGCCAGAGGTCGTGTCGCGCCGTCGGGGTGAGGTGCGGGTGAGGGCGTCGAGGGCCGACACCAGGCGCTCGGGGTGCCGGGTGCTGAGGAGCCAGTAGGGCGTGGGGTCGGCCGGGTCGTGCAGCGAGATCTTGACCGAGCGCTTGAGGTAGGGGCGCAGCAGGAGGAAGGCGCGGACGTCCGCGTCGCGCCCCGCCGTACGACGGGTGGCCTCGGCGTCCAGGGCCACCGCGACGCCGAGGTGGCGGGCGTCGATGGACGCGCGGCCGGCCCGCAGGACCCCGTCGCGCACGGAGATGTGGGCGGACCCGAAGGAGATCAGCGCGGCAGAGAGGAGCAGCATCGCCACGGCCGTGATCACCCAGGAGAGCAGGCCGGGCACGGCGACGACGAGGGCCAGCCAGAGGCTGGCGACCAGCATCGTGCCCTGCACCCACCAGCGCAGGGGGACGCCGAGGCGCTCGCTGTAGGAGGTGGTCTCGGCGGTGCTGCTCACGGGACAAGTCTCCACTAGGGTCCCAGCGTGCTCACGCCCGACCCGCTCGTCCCCGCGCCACCGACCGTGCTGGCGACCGTGCCGGCGACCGTGCCGGTGGAGGTCGTCCGGCTCGACGCCGACCTCCCGCTGCCGTCGTACGCCCACCCCGGCGACGCCGGAGCCGACCTGCTCACGACCGTGGACGTGACGCTCCGGCCGGGGGAGCGGGCGCTGGTGCCGACCGGGATCGCGATCGCGCTGCCGGCCGGCTTCGTGGCGCTGGTGCACCCGCGGTCGGGCCTTGCTGCCCGCCACGGTCTCTCGATCGTCAACACCCCCGGCACCGTGGACGCGGGCTACCGCGGCGAGATCAAGGTGCTGCTCATCAACCACGACCTCGCCGAGCCGATCGAGCTGCGACGCGGCGACCGGATCGCGCAGCTGGTGATCCAGCGCTTCGAGCGGGCCGCCTTCACGGAGGTCGGGGAACTCCCCGCCAGTGTGCGAGGAGAGGGGGGTTACGGTTCTACTGGTGGCTTCGGCCGCCCCACACCTCGAGGAGACAGTTCGTGAAGTTCCGCCGCAAGTCCGACGTCGACACCACCACCGAGGCGGTGGAGGACGCGACCGACGAGGTGAGCGTGCCGGCGGGTCCCTTCGACGCCGAGGAGCTGGCCGACGACGGGATCGACCGGGTCGACCTGGGCTCCCTCGTCCTCACCCCCGAGCCCGGCCGCGAGCTGCGTCTCCAGGTCGACGAGGCCTCGGGCAACGTGCAGTCGGTCGTGCTGGCCGGCGCCGACGGTGCGGTCGAGCTCCGTGCCTTCTCCGCGCCCCGCAACGGCGACCTCTGGGCCGACGTGCGCCCGCAGATCGCCGCCGACATGGAGTCGCGCGGCGGCACGGCCACCGAGCGCGAGGGCCGCTTCGGCACCGAGCTGCTGTGCCACATCGTGATCCAGCAGCCCGACGGCACCAAGGGTGCCCAGCCCTCGAGGATCATCGGTGTCAACGGCTCCCGCTGGCTGCTGCGCGCGACCCTGCTGGGTCGCCCGGCCATCGACCCCGAGTCGTCGGCCGCCTGGGAGGAGACGATCGCCAAGGTCGCCGTACGCCGGGGTGCTCACGCGATGCCCGTCGGCGAGGCCCTGCCGGTGGTCATGCCCGAGAACGCCCGTCGCGTCGAGCCTCCGACCGCCTGACGACCGGGGCCGACGATGAGCAAGCTGCGCCGCACGATCAGCAAGTGGGCCAACAACGACGACGCCCACGCCCGCGACCTGCGCAAGACCTACAGCGGCGGCGTCGGCGTCGACTGCATCGTCGACGCACCCGACCGTGAGGTCGTCCGGCTGCGCGGCACGCTGCGCACGGTGACGCTCCGGCCACGCGGCGGGGTGCCGGCCCTCGAGGCCGAGCTCTACGACGGCACCGGGGTCATCACCATCGTCTGGCTCGGTCGTCGGCGGATCTCCGGCATCTCGCCGGGACGCTCCATCCAGGTGCAGGGCCGCATCGGCGCCCATGACGGGGTGCGGATCATCTACAACCCGCGCTACGAGCTGATGCCGTGACCGAGCAGCCCCAGCCGTCGGTCGCGACGGTCGAGGAGGTCGTGCGCACCCAGCTGTCCAAGGCGCTGGGTGGCCGACGCGGGATGGTCGAGGCGGCGGTCCCGACGCTGATCTTCACGGTCATGTGGCTGAGCACCCGCGAGCTGGTCCTGGCCCTGGTCCTCAGCATCGCCGCGGCCGTGGCGATGCTCGTGGTGCGGCTGGTCCAGCGCTCGACCACGCAGTTCGTGCTCAACGCGATCTTCGGGATCGGCATCGGCTGGCTCTTCGTGCGGATCGCCGCCAGTCGGGGCGGCAGCGAGGACGAGCAGGCGCTGGCCTACTTCCTGCCCGGGCTGATCTACAACTCCGGCTACACCGTGCTGCTGGGCTTCACCTGCCTGATCGGCTGGCCCCTGGTGGGCTTCATGGTCGGCAGCGTCACCGGCGACCCGACCGCCTGGCACGCCGACCGCCAGGTCGTGCGGCTGTGCACCAAGCTCACCTGGCTGCTCGCCCTGCCGTGCGCGCTGCGCGTGGCCGCCCAGGCGCCGGTGTGGTTCGCCGGCCGGTCCGGTGCGATGGACGCCGACACGGCCATCGCGGTCCTCGGCGTCATGAAGGTCGGACTGGGCTGGCCCCTCCAGCTGGCCGCGCTCGCCGCGATGGTCTGGCTGCTCTCGCGCAACGTCACCCCGGTGGCGTCGACGCGGCTCGAGCCCGGTCAGTCCCCGACGTAGGTCAGGTCGACGCCGGCGCCGCCGGGGAGCAGGCCCCCGGCGACGCCCGGATCAGCGGCAGGTGCTCGACATCGACGTCGAGCGCCCAGTCGTGGGTCTCACCCGTGCGTGCCCGGCGCCAGCAGGCGCTCGAGCTCGTCCTCGCCGACGTCGGGCACGACGAACAGCAGCTCGTCGCCGGCCTCGACCGGCTGCTCGGGGTCGGGCACGTAGACCTGGCCGTCGCGCAGGATCGTGACCAGCGCGCAGTTGTCGGGCATCGGGATGAGCCCGCTGGGCTTCCCGACGTAGGGCGAGTCGGCCGGCAGCGTCATCTCCACGAGGTTGGCGTTGCCCTGGCGGAAGGTGAACAGCCGGACCAGGTCCCCGACCGTCACGGCCTCCTCCACGAGCGCCGACATGATGCGGGGGGTCGACACGTTGACGTCGACTCCCCAGGCCTCGGTGAAGAGCCACTCGTTGTTGGGGTGGTTGACCCGACCGACCGTGCGCGGCACGCCGAACTCGGTCTTGGCCAGCAGCGAGGTGACCAGGTTGGCCTTGTCGTCGCCCGTGGCCGCGATGACCACGTCGCACTTGTCGAGACGGGCCTCCTCGAGCGACGACAGCTCGCAGGAGTCGGCCAGCAGCCACTCCGCGTCCGGCACCCGCTCGGGGTGGATGGAGCCGGGGTTCTTGTCGATGAGGAGGACCTCGTGACCGTTCTGGATCAGCTCACGCGCGATGGAACGTCCCACCGCGCCGGCTCCGGCGATCGCAACTCGCATGTCCTACGACTCCTCGGGTCCGCGTTCGATGACCTGGTAGGCGTGAGCAGCGTTCTCCTCGCGCATCACCAGGTGGAGCAGGTCGCCCTCCTGGATGACCGACTCGCGCGTGGGCAGCATCCCCTCGCCGAGACGGTCGATCCAGGCGATGCGGCTCCGGGACTGCTCCTGGAACGCGATCGTCCGGTGACCGATCCAGGGCTCCTGGACGGGGACCTGGTCGAGCCGGATGGTGCCCGACGGGTCGCGGAAGTCGGGCTCGGCACCCACCGGCAGGATCCTGCGCAGCACCTGGTCGGCCGTCCACTTCACCGTCGCGACCGTGGTGATGCCGAGGCGCTGGTAGACCTCGGCGCGGCCGGGGTCGTAGATGCGGGCGACGACCTGCTGGATCCCGAACGTCTCGCGCGCGACCCGCGCGGCGATGATGTTGGAGTTGTCGCCGCTGGAGACGGCGGCGAACGCGTCGGCGCGGCGGATGCCGGCCTTCTCGAGGACCTGCTGGTCGAAGCCGTAGCCGGTCACCTTGTCGCCGTTGAATCCGGGCCCGAGGCGTCGGAACGCGTCGGGCTCGCTGTCAATGACAGCCACGGTGTGGTTGCGGTCCTCGAGGCTGCGGGCGAGGGTCGAACCGACCCGGCCACAACCCATGATCACGACGTGCACGACGTCACCGTACTCGTAGGTGTTGCGTGCCGTACTGTTGCGGCTCGTGGGTGTCGGCGACGTCTCTAAACGAATCCTCCTGGGACGCAAGCTGCGGAGCTCCCAGCTAGGGGAGACCCTTCTTCCCAAGCGGATCGCGCTCCCCGTCTTCGCCAGCGATGCGCTCTCCTCGGTGGCCTACGCCCCCGACGAGGTCTTCATCATGCTGTCGCTCGCCGGCGCGGCGCAGTACGTCTGGTCGTGGAAGATCGCCATCGCGGTGGCCCTCGTCATGGCTGCCGTCATCGCGTCCTACCGGCAGACCGTGCACGCCTACCCCAGCGGTGGCGGCGACTACGAGGTGGCCACGGTCAACCTCGGCGTCAACGCCGGCACCACGGTCGCCAGTGCCCTGCTGGTCGACTACGTCCTCACGGTCGCGGTCTCCATCTCCTCGGGTGCGCAGTACGCCGCCTCGGCCATCCCCGCGCTCAGCGGCCACGAGGCGGTCTTCGGCTCCGTCCTGGTCGTCGTGCTGATGGCGATGAACCTGCGTGGCATCCGGGAGTCCGGGACCTTCTTCGCGGTCCCGACGTACCTCTTCATGGTCGCGATCCTCGGCATGTGCCTCTTCGGGCTGGTGCGACTGGCCCTCGGCACGCTGCCGGACGTGGAGAGCGCCGGGCTCTCGATCACCCCCGAGCCGGGGCTCGATGGTCCGCTCACGACGTTCGCGCTGCTCTTCCTCCTCGCCCGCGCGTTCTCCTCTGGCTGCGCGGCCCTGACGGGTGTCGAGGCCATCTCCAACGGTGTCCCGGCCTTCACACGGCCCAAGAGCAAGAACGCCGCCACCACGCTGCTGCTGCTCGGCGTCATCGCCATCACGATGATGGTCAGCGTCATCGTGCTGGCCCGGCAGATGGGCATCCGCTATGTCGACCCCCACGACCTCGACCGCCTGACGCGCAACGGCGAGCCGCTTCCCGAGGGCTACGACCAGCACACCGTGATCGCCCAGATCGCCGACGCGGTCTTCAACAACTTCCCGCCGGGCTTCTACCTCGTGGTCACCGTCACCGGGATCATCCTGGTGCTCGCCGCCAACACCGCCTTCAACGGATTCCCCGTGCTCGGCTCGATCCTGGCGGCCGACGGCTTCGCCCCGCGGGCGCTCGGCTCGCGAGGCGACCGGCTGGCCTACAGCAACGGCATCGTCTTCCTCGCCGTGATGGCGATCATCCTGATCCTCGCCTTCGACGCCGAGGTCACCCGCCTGATCCAGCTCTACATCGTGGGTGTCTTCGTCTCCTTCAACCTCAGCCAGCTCGGGATGATCCGGCACTGGACGCGCCACCTGGCCAGCGAGACCGACCCGGCCAAGCGGGCTCGGATGATCCGCTCGCGGGCGATCAACGCGATCGGCCTCACGTTCACCGCGGTGGTGCTGGTGATCGTGCTTGTCACCAAGTTCCTCGAGGGTGCCTGGATCACGATCCTGGCGATGCTCTTCTTCTACGCCGTGATGAAGGGCATCAAGATCCACTACGACAAGGTCGCCGAGGAGCTCGCCGCCGACGACGAGGACAAGGTCATGCCCACCCGGGTGCACGCGATCGTCCTGGTCTCCAAGCTGCACAAGCCGACGCTTCGCGCCCTGGCCTTCGCCAAGGCCACCCGGCCCAACGTGCTCGAGGGCGTCTACGTCGCGACCGACTCCGACGCCACCAACCGCCTGCTGGAGGAGTGGGACGAGCGCCGCATCGACGTGCCGCTCAAGGTGCTGCACTCGCCCTACCGCGAGCTGATCCGCCCGATCGTGGAATACGCCACCGAGATCCGCAAGGCCAACCCGCGCGGGGTGGTCGCCGTCTACATCCCGGAGTACGTCGTGGGTCGATGGTGGGAGCAGCTGCTCCACAACCAGACCGCGCTGCGGCTCAAGGGCCGTCTGCTGTTCACCCCCGGCGTCATGGTCACCTCCGTGCCCTACCAGCTGCGGTCCTCCGAGATCGCCCGCGAGCGTGAGCTGCGCGAGGACACCCGGGTGCGTCCCGGTGACCTGCGTCGTGGCAACGTCGATGACCGCTCCGACCGCTCCGACCGCCAGATCCCCCGATAGAGGACCTTCCATGACACGCCAGTCCAGCCGCCGACCCCGCCACGGCCAGACCCGGCAGAGGCAGAGCCGCGGCGCCAGCATGGTCGGCCAGCGCTTCGAGGCCGAGGTCGGCCCCGTCGCCCACGGCGGCCACTGCATCGTCCGGCTGCCCGAGCCGGTCTCGCGGGTGGTCTTCACCCGTCACGCCCTTCCGGGCGAACGGGTCGTCGTCGAGATCACCGAGGGCACGGAGGGCGACCGCTTCTGGCGTGGCGACGCCGTCGAGGTCCTCGAGGCCTCGCCCGACCGGGTCCCTGCCCCGTGCCCGGTGGCGGGACCCGGGCTGTGCGGTGGCTGCGACTTCCAGCACGTGACGCTCAAGCGTCAGCGCTCGCTCAAGGCCGACGTGGTGCGCGAGCAGCTCAAGCGCCTCGCCAAGCTCGACGTCGAGGTCAAGGTCGAGGCCGTCCCCGGCGATGTCGGTGGACTGCACTGGCGCACCCGCCAGCGCTACGTCGAGCTGCCCGACGGCAAGAGGGGCATGCGCAAGCACCGCTCGCACGAGGTCGTCGAGATCGACGAGTGCCTGCTGGAGGCGCGCGAGCCCAGCGACCACGTCGTCGGTCCGCACGCGTTCATCGTCGAGGACGACGGCTTCTGGCAGGTCCACCCCGGGGCGCCCGGCGTGCTGGTCGACACCGTGATGGACATGCTCCAGCCGCAGCCGGGCGAGCGGGCGCTCGACCTCTACGCCGGCGTGGGGCTGTTCGCGCGGTTCCTGCTCGACGCGGTGGGGGAGACCGGTCGCGTGGTCGCCATCGAGTCCGACCCGACCGCCTCGCAGCAGTCGCGCGCCAACGCGCCGGGCATCAAGACCACGGCCGGTCTCGTCGACCGCGTCCTCGCGCACGACTACGACGAGCCCTTCGACCTGGTCGTCCTCGACCCGACCCGTGAGGGCGCCAAGCGGGCGGTCGTCGAGCAGGTCGTCGACCGCGCCCCCCGGGCCGTCGCCTACGTCGCCTGCGACCCGGCAGCGCTGGCTCGCGACGTGGCGATCTTCGCCGAGCACGGCTACGAGCTCACGAGGCTGCGTGCCTTCGACCTCTTCCCGATGACCCACCACGTGGAGTGCGTGGCTCTGCTGGAGAAGCGC
>NZ_JANNML010000125.1:0-4093 GCF_031397825.1 Nocardioides sp. | reverse complement strand
CCTCGACGGCGAGGTCGGCGAGGATCGGCAGGGTCTTGGGGTCGGTCACGCGGGGCCCTCACGTCGGATGGTCTGGCGGGTGGTGGTCTGGCGGATGGTCGACTCGAGCGTGTCGGCCCAGTGGTCGAGGATGCGGTCGCGGCGGGCGACGTCGTCGGAGACGAGGTTGGCCAGGCCGAGGCCGCGCATGAGGTCGAGCGTGGCCTGCACGAGCTCACGGTTGCCGGGCAGCGACTCGTCGACGCCGAGCGCGTCGACGGTGGAGCGGTGCGTGGCGCGGCCGACGCGGGTCTCGAGGTCGGCCACCGCTTCGCGCAGGCCCTGGTCCGTGCGGGCCGCCATCCAGAGCTCGGCCGCGGCGACGAACAGCGGGCCGGTGAACAGCTCGGCCAGCACACCGAGCACCGCGCGGGTGCGGCCGCCGCCGGTGGGGAGGTCAGCGGTCCGGTCCAGGACCTCCTCGTGGCGTACGGCGGTCAGGTGCTCGACCGCGGCGAGCACCAGGTCGTCCTTGGTCGGGAAGTGGTGGAGCTGGGCCCCCCGGCTCACGCCGGCCCGCTGGGAGACGAGCGTGGTCGACGTACCGCTCCAGCCGTGCTCGACCAGGCACTCCACCGTGGCCTCGAGCAGCCGCTGGCGCATGAGCCGGGTGCGCTGCTCCTGGGGCACGCGCACCGTGGTCGACATGGGCGCCACTGTGCCGCCCGTCAAACAAACAGTCAAGACTGATTGTTTAAAGACAAGGTTTTACTCGCGCTCGGACGACCGACTTCCTACACTGGGGAGAACCCCTTGCGCTCGGGAGGCGCACAGGGGGCCGCAAACGCGAGGGGGCCGTCATCAGTGTGACCGTCCATGCCGTCGACCGTCGGGTCCACCACGTCCTCCAGCGGCTGCCTCGCATCCTGCGCAGCGACCGGGCACCGACTGCTGTGCTCCGCGAGATCGCCGCCACCGCGCGCGAGCTGTGCGAGACCGACTACGCCTTCGCCGCCCTCCTCGACGAGGAGCGCGGTTTCTCGGCGCTCGGTTCCAGCGGCCTCCCTGCCGAGCTCGACGAGATCCTCGCCTCCCACCCCGCGCTACTGCGGGCGCGGACGGCGGTGCTCGACCAGGAGGGCACGGTCCGGCTGTCCCTCGAGCCGGTCGACCTCCCCTCCTCACGCTCCCGTGGTGACGCCCCGGCACGACGGACCCCGGTCACCTTCGGCGAGCTGCTCGCGGTCCGGCTGCGCGCCGGCGTGCGCACCGTCGGCATCGTGGTGCTGGCCAACCGACCCGGCGCCGGCCACGTCGAGCCCGAGGCCGACGAGCTCCTCGGCGAGCTCGGGAGGGCGCTCGGTTCGGCGATGGACAACGCCCTGCTGCTGCGCGAGGTGCTCCACGCCCGGCGCTGGATGCGGGCCGCCACCACCCTGACCCAGCAGCTGCTCGGCGACGAGATCGACGACCCGCTGCGGGAGGTCTCGGAGCGGGCCATGGACCTGGCCGGCGCCGACTACACGGTGGTCGCGCTCATCCAGGGCACCCACATGCACGTGCAGCACGTCGGCGGGCTCGGCGGGATCGAGGCGCTGCGCAACCGGGTGGTGAGCCTGCCCGACAGCACCGAGATGCGCACCCTCGAGCGGGGAGACGCGCTGGTCTACAGCGACCTGTCGCAGGAGGCCGGGGTCGTCTTCGAGGGCGTCGACACCACCGACCTCGGCCCTGCCCTGGTCATCCCGCTGATCGGCGCCGAGAGCCTGACCGGGGTGCTGCTGCTGGGACGCTTCCAGGACAACCCGCCCTTCACCCACAGCGAGCTCGACCTGGCCTCCGCGTTCGCCGCGCAGGCCTCGGTCGCCCTCGAGCTGGAGTCGGCGCGCCAGGTCCAGGAGAAGCTGCTGCTGGTCGAGGAGCGCGACCGCATCGCCCGCGACCTGCACGACCACGTCGTCCAGCGGCTCTTCGCGACGGGGCTGTCGCTCCACGGGGTCGTCAACCAGCTGGAGGGCGACACCCAGCAGCGGGTCTCCGACGCGATGTTCGCCATCGACGAGACCATCCGGCAGATCCGCAACACGATCCTGACCCTGAAGTCCTCCGGGGACGAGTCGGTGACCCTGACCGACATGATCACCGACATCGGCGACGAGGCGGAGCGGCTGCTGGGCTTCACGCCGATCCTGGCGCTCGACCCCGGGCTGCGCTCGGTCACCGGCCCGCTCGCCGACGACATGGCCGCCTGCGTCCGCGAGGCGCTCAGCAACGTGGTGCGCCACGCCAACGCCAGTCAGGTGATCATCAAGGCCACGGTGCACCTCGGCCAGCTCGAGCTCAGCGTCGCCGACGACGGTGTCGGCATCGTCAGCACCCGTCGCAGCGGCCTGGGCAACCTCGCCAAGCGTGCCCGCAACCACGGCGGGACCATGCAGGTCGACACCGAGCCCGGTCAGGGAGCCACCCTGACCTGGCGCGTGCCGGTCGTCCCTGCCTGAGCCTCGGGCCGAGCGGGGTGCCGCTCAGTCCTCGAGCCGGTTCTCCTCGGACGCGCGACGCGCCGCGTCGCGGATCTCGAACACCTCCGTGGCGAAGCCGCCGACCGTGTGGGCGACGTCGCGCACCGCGGTGATCACGATGCCGGACACCGAGGCCACCGCCTCCGCGCCCGCCTCGACGGTGTGCTGCAGCGCGTCCTTGGCGATCTCGGCCCTCGACAGGTGCTCTCTCATCAGGTCGACAGCCTCACACACGGCCACGGGGCGCGCCCCGGCGTCCGCAGACTGGTCGCCTGCCGTGGCGCCGCGGGTGAAGAAGCGCAGCGGCGTCACCGAGGCCAGCTGCTGCCGGCTCGGCCGCGGCGGCACCGCGAACTTGATGATCTTGGCCGCGACGGACCCGAGCTGCTTGTGCAGCGGACCGGTGTTGTAGTCCAGGTCGTACTTCGCGCACAGCGCCTCGATCTCCGGCGCGATCTCGGGGTAGCGCCGGGCCGGGATGTCGGGGAAGAGGTGGTGCTCGATCTGGAACGACAGGTTGCCGGTGAGCGTGTGGAAGAGCTTCCGGCCGGTGATGTTCGCCGATCCGAGCAGCTGGCGGTAGTACCACCCGCCGCGGGTCTCCTCCTCGGTCTCCTCGATCGAGAAGCTCTCCACGCCGGCCGGGAAGTGGCCGCAGAAGATGATGTTGAAGGTCCAGATGTTGCGGATCAGGTTGGCCGTCGCGTTGCCGGCCAGGGTGAGCGGGAAGAGCGGCCCGGTCAGCGCGGGGAACAGCAGGTAGTCCTTCAGCGTCTGGCTGCGGACCTTGCGGATCATGCCGCGGTGCAGGTGCTTGGTGTCCTTCCAGCTGCGCTTGCCGGCCATGATGTTCTCGACCTCGAGGTCGTGCAGCAGCACGCCCCACTGGAAGAACGTCATCAGGCCCAGGGCGTAGAGCGGGTTGCCCAGGTAGTAGGGCTTCCACGGCTGGTCCTCGTCCATGCGGAGGATGCCGTAGCCGATGTCACGGTCCTTGCCGAGGATGTTGGTGTAGGTGTGGTGGATGTAGTTGTGGGAGTACTTCCACTGCTCGCTGGGGCAGACGGTGTCCCACTCGTACATCCGCGAGTTCAGGCCCGGGTCACCCATCCAGTCGTACTGGCCGTGCATGACGTTGTGGCCGATCTCCATGTTGTCGAGGATCTTGGAGACGCTCAGCGCGCCGACGGCCAGCGGCCAGGCCGGGGGCAGGTAGAACAGCGCGCGGCCGGCGCCCTCGAAGGCGCGCTGGGCCTTGACGATGCCGCGGATGTAGTCGGCGTCGGCCTGGCCGAGGTCGGCGATCACACGCTGGCGGATCGCGTCCAGCTCCGCGCCGAACTCCTCGAGCTGCTCGGGAGACAGGGAGTAGGGGCCGTGGCCGATCGTGGAGACGGGGGCCTCGGGGGCCTCCGGGGCCTCGGAAGTGGTGGTGGAAGTGGTGGTGGTGGTCATGTCGCTTCCTCTCGCTGGGTGGAGCGTGGATCGAGCGTGATCAGGGATGGTCGGGCTGCTCAGAGGTCGACGACGCAGTCGCCGACCGGGGCCGAGACGCAGATGCGGACGTCCTCGTCGGGCTGCGAGGACTCCTC
>NZ_JANNML010000092.1:0-11467 GCF_031397825.1 Nocardioides sp. | reverse complement strand
CCCGACGTCGCGGCGACCCTGGCCGACCTCCGGTCCCGGGGTCTGGTCCCGTGAGCGCGACCGCCGGCTGGGGCACCGACCACCTGCCCTACGGCGTCTTCTCCGTCGACGGCGACGTCCCTCGGGTCGGCGTGCGCTTCGGCGACCGCGTGCTCGACCTGCACGCCGCGACCGGGCGCGCCCGCTTCGCCGAGCCGTCGATCAACGCCTTCCTGTCGCTGGGCCCGGACGAGTGGGCCCACACGCGCGCCGAGGTCACGGCGCTCGCGCAGAGCGCCGACCCGCCGTCGTACGACGTCGGCGCGGTGCGCCTGCACCTCCCGATCGAGGTCGCGGACTACGTCGACTTCTACAGCTCGCTGCACCACGCCACCAACGTCGGCCGGATCTTCCGGCCCGACGCGGACTCGTTGCCGACCGCCTGGCGGCACCTGCCCATCGGCTACCACGGGCGGGCCGGCACGGTCGTCGTCAGCGGCACGCCGGTGGTGCGGCCCAGCGGCCAGCTCGGCGTCGGGCTGTTCGGGCCGAGCCGTCGCCTCGACCTCGAGGCCGAGCTGGGCTTCGTGGTCGGGGTCGGCTCCGAGCCCGGGAGCACGGTGGCGCACGACGACTTCGCGCGGCACGTCTTCGGCGTGGTGGGCCTCAACGACTGGTCGGCGCGCGACCTCCAGGCCTTCGAGTACGTCCCGCTCGGGCCCTTCCTCGGCAAGTCGTTCGCCACCTCGATCTCGCCCTGGGTGACGCCGCTGGCGGCGCTCGAGGCGGCGTGGACCGACCTGCCGGGCCAGGAGCCCCGCCCGCTCGACCACCTCGCGCCCGACCTCGCCCGCGGCCTCGACATCGACGTGGAGGTGGTGCTGGACGGCGAGGTCGTCAGCCGCCCGCCGTACTCCTCGCAGTACTGGTCGCCGGCGCAGATGCTGGCGCACCTGACCTCCAACGGCGCGTCCCTGCGCACCGGTGACCTCTTCGCGTCGGGCACCATCAGCGGCCCCGAGCCGGGACAGCGCGGCTCACTGCTGGAGCTGTCCTGGGGTGGCACGGAGCCGTTCGCCGGAGGCCGCACGTTCCTCGAGGACGGCGACGAGGTCGTCCTGCGCTACTCCGCCCCCGGCACCGCTGGCGGCCGGATCACCCTCGGCGAGGTCATCGGTCGGATCGAGCCGGCCCGCTGACCTGATCGGCACCCGTTCCACCGGAGGTCGCGTCAGGCTCACGGCGCGTTCACCGGCGCGCGGCAGGGTCGGGAAGTGCGCATCGCCCAGCTCGCCAACTTCATCGGTCCTGCCTCCGGCGGGATGAAGCACGCCGTCGACGCCCTCGGCCGCGGCTACGTGGCTGCCGGGGTCGAGCGGTTGCTGATCATCCCGGGTCCCGTCGACGACGTCACCAGCACCGAGCACGGCGACGTGGTCCAGGTGCGGGCGCCGCGCGTGGGCAGCGGCTACCGCCTGATCGTCGAGCCGTGGCGGGTGATCGACGTGCTGGAGCAGTGGCGCCCGACCTCGGTCGAGCTCAGCGACAAGCTGACCCTGCTCCCCGTCGCCCGCTGGGCGCGCCGACGGGAGGTGGCCAGCGTCCTGATCTCGCACGAGCGCCTCGACGACATGCTCGCGATGCGCACCGGCCTGGACGTGAGCGCCAAGGCCTCGATCAAGCTCCTCAACCGGATCCTGGTCCGCTCCTTCGACGCGGTCGTCGTGACGTCGCGTTATGCCGAGGGCGAGTTCCGCGCCGTCGCCGACGCCGCCGGGTGCCCCGTACGACGGGTGCCTCTCGGCGTCGACCTGTCGACGTTCCGCCCGCACGAGGGCCCCACTCGCGGTGACGTGCTGCGGCTGACCCACGTCGGGCGTCTCTCCCGGGAGAAGTCACCGCACCTGGCGGTGGCCACCGCGGTGGAGCTGCACCGGCGCGGGGTGCCCGTGCGGCTCGACGTCTACGGCGACGGACCGCACCTCGACGAGCTGCGAGTGCTCGCCGGCGACGCGCCGGTCCACTTCCGCGGCTTCGTCGAGGGCCGGGCCGAGCTGAGCAGGGCGATCTCCTCGGCCGACGTCGGGCTGTCGGTGTGCCCGGGCGAGACCTTCGGTCTCGCGGTGCTGGAGGCCCTGGCCAGCGGGACCCCCGTCGTCACCGCCGACCGGGGCGGGGCCCGGGAGCTCGTGGACCGCCACTCCGGTGCCTGGGGCACGCCCGACCCGGGCGCGCTGGCCGACGCTGTCCTGCGCGTGGCCGCCCGCCCGGAGCGTCGACGGCGCGCGGCGGCCCGTCAGCGGGCCGAGCTGTTCCCGTGGTCACGCTCGGTGGAGCGGATGCTCGAGGTGCACGCCGAGCTCACCGACCGGGCGCTGCGGCTTCCTGCCTGAGGCGCCCGACGGGACAGGGACCGGGGCTGGCGAAGCTGGTGGCCAGACCGCGCCCACGATCCGCTCGAGGCGGTCCCGCGCCCGCGAGGTGAGCAGCAGCACGGGCAGCAGCCCGGCCACGAGCATGCTGCCGAGCACGATGGCGAGGTAGGCACCGTGCAGCGACGAGTCCAGCGGCGCCACCAGGCCTGCCACCGTCGCGGTGGCGAGGAGCCCGACGGTGCCCAGCCGCGAGAGGCGCAGCACCGCGAGGAACGGCACGACCCACAGCAGGTACCAGAGGTGGACGACCGGGCCCAGGAGCACCGTCGCACCGACCATCAGGGCCAGCCCGTGCAGCGCCTCGGGGCGCGAGCCCGTGCGACCTCGCAGCGCGACGTGGAGGATCACGCCGACGGTGACCAGCGACCCGACCCCCCGCAACAGGCCCAGGAACGTCGCGGGCCCCAGGTCCAGCCCGACCACCGAGGCGGTCCAGTCGAGCGCCCCACCGAGCAGCGTGGTCACCGACAGCGGGGTGTTGACCGTCCCGGGGACGGCCAGGCCGTGGACCCAGCCGACGCCCAGTCCGGTCACCACGCCGAGTCCGGCCACGGTGCCGAGCGCGAGGGCCGCGGCGCCCACCAGGCGTCGTACGCGTGCGACGAGGGGGGCGCCCACCGGGAGCGACACGAGGACGATCGCGACACAGACCAACCCACCCGGCACCTTGACCGCGGCCGCCAGGCCCCCGACCACGACGCCGAGCCACCAGGTGTGCTCGACGGCCAGGACGAGCGCGGCGGCCATCAGGCCCACCATCAGCAGGTCGTTGTGGAGCCCGCCCACGCCGTGGGCGAGCATCAACGGGGAGGCCAGGACGACGGCCGACGCGAGCGCCGGGTCGACGCCGCGCCACTGCGCCAGCCTCGGGATCGCCCACGCCAGGAGCGCGAGACCGAGCAGGGCGACGACGCGGTGGCCGACGACGAGCACCCAGGGGTTGCCGGTCTCGCCGGCCGCGAGGCCGCCCAGCGCCAGCGGCACCGGGCCGTAGGGCGCGATCGTGTCGAGCCAGCGGGGGTCGACCGCCTCGATGACGGGGCCGCGCAGCACCGACGGCCCGTGCTCGTAGGGCGAGAGCCCGAGGTGGGCGAGCATCCCCTGGGCGGCGTAGGACCAGCCGTCCCGCGAGAACAGGGGCGGCGCGAGCACCAGCGGCGCAGCCCAGACCACGGTGGCATGACGCACCAGCGACAGCGCGTCGTCGCGGTCGTGCCCACGGGCCAGGGCGACGTGGCGGCACAGCGAGAGCCACTGGCCGGCGAGCAGGCCGAGCCCGAGGAGCACGAGGGTCAGCCCGGCCATCCGACCAGCCTCCTCGCCTCGCAGGGCACCGAGGAGATCCCAGTCCATCACCGGCGACGAGCGGGGCAGCGTGGACACCACCAGACCGCCCAGGAGCACCAGGACGGAACCGACGAACCCACGCGACAGCACGGATGCACGGTAAGCAGCCTCGGCGAGGAGCCGGCGGCGCGTTCCTGAACCGCAGACGAACCATCGGCGACGTGACGACTGCCCTACATTTCCCCCATGGGCCTCCTCACTCCGCTCGCCGTGCGCATCGGCGCCCAGTCCTGGATGCCGAAGCTGCTCCCGCAGGTCGTCTGGACCGACAAGACGCTCCAGCGCGCGACCGGGGGGCGGGTGACGATCCTCGACATCGCCGGCCTGCCCAACCTGATGCTCACCGTCGCGGGCCGCAAGAGCGGGATCCCCCGCACCACCCCCCTGCTGTGCGTGCCCCACGCCGGCGGGTGGCTGGTCGCGGGCTCCTACTTCGGGGGGCCGGACATGCCGCTGTGGGTCAACAACCTGCGAGCGGCCACGACCGCGACGATCCGCTACTCCGCCCGTGAGCACGAGGTGACCGCACGCGAGGTCGAGGGCGAGGAGCGGGCGCGCTTGTGGCAGGTCATGCTCGCGACGTGGCCCAACTTCGCGACGTACGAGGAGCGCACCACCCGGCTGATCCCGGTGTTCTACCTCGAACGCACCTGACGCACCTCGCCCCGGCCCTACCCTGACCGGATGCACCTGCAGCTCGGCCAGCACGCGCCGCCGACCCACGTCATCGCCCACCTCAGCGATCCCCACCTCCTGGCCGGCGGTGTGCTGCAGTACGGCGTCGTGGACCCTGAGGCAGGGCTCGTGCAGGCGCTCGAGCGGCTCACCCACGTCGACCCGCCCCCGCAGGTGCTGGTCTTCACCGGCGACCTGGCCGACAAGGCCGAGCCGGCGGCGTACGCCCGGCTGCGCGAGCTCGTGGAGCCGGCGGCTGCGGCCATGGGTGCGCAGGTGGTCTGGGTGATGGGCAACCACGACGAGCGGGCGGAGTACGCCGAGGGGCTGTTCGGCGAGGCCTCCGACGCCCCCCAGGACCGGGTCTACGACGTCGACGGGCTCCGCGTCATCGCCCTGGACACCAGCGTGCCGGGCTACCACCACGGGGAGCTCGAGGACAGCCAGCTCGCCTGGCTTCGCGACCTCCTGGCGACACCGGCCGAGCACGGCACCGTCATTGCGATGCACCACCCGCCGATCCCGTTGCCGATGCTGCGTGCCGCCGAGATCATCGAGCTGGTGGAGCAGGACCGGCTCGCCGAGGTGGTCCGCGGCACCGACGTGCGCTCGATCGTCGGTGGCCACTTCCACTTCTCGACCTACTCGCAGTTCGCCGGCGTCCCGGTGAGCGTGGCCTCGGCCTCCTGCTACACCTCCGACCCGGCACCCGTGGAGCGCTTCGTGTCGGGCGTCGACGGCCACCAGGCCTTCACGATGATGCACGTCTACGCCGACCGGATCGTGCACACGATCGTGCCGCTCGCGCAGGCGCCCGAGATCCAGGGCTACCCCTCGGACGTGGTCGCCCAGGTCGAGGCGCTGAGCCCTGAGGAGCGCCGCGAGATCCTGTCGCGCAAGGACTCGCCGTTCAACATCGACGGCGAGAGCCACGCGCCGCGCGCCTGATCAGCGGGTCCGGAGCCGGCCCCGGACGCACGACGCCCCGGACCTCGAGAGGTCCGGGGCGTCGTCATGACGTCAGGTGATCAGGCGATGATGACGTAGAACGCCTTGCGGTTGGCGTCGGTGGTGACCGAGCCGTCGCTCAGGCGCGGGGAGACGACGAACGACTGGGCGTTCTGGGCGCCGGAGGGAGCACAGTTGGTGCGGCCCGCCGGGGGTGTCGTGGGCGCGCCGGTGTTGCAGCGGCTCACGGCGATCTCACCGGAGAACTCGGCGTTGGCGTCGGCGCCGGCGGTGCGACCAGCCATGCCGCCGCCGTCCTGGTCGATCGTGTTCTGCAGGATGATCGACGCCACGATGGCGTTGTCGCCGAGGTCCTCGCCGGCGTTGATGTAGACGTTGCCGTTGGCGCGCAGGCTGTTGTCGGGCGCCGGGGCGACCGCCGTGTTGGGCAGCACCGGGTAGCCCGCGACGAGCGTGAAGCCGCCCGACTGTGCCTCGATCTGGCCCGCCGCGTTGATCAGCACCCAGCGGCCGGTGCCGTCGGCACCCGCAGGGCCGGCGGGGCCGGCAGGACCCTGGGGGCCCTCGGCGCCCTGGGCCCCCTGGGGCAGCTGACCCTCGCGGAAGTCGCGGGCCAGCAGGCCGCCGTCCTTGATGTCGTTCGTCTTGAGCTGGTTGTCCTTGATGTCCGCCGGCAGGATCGAGCCGTTGCGGATGTCGTCGGAGCCGATGGTCGCCACGGCGTAGGACGTGCCGCTGGCGGCGACGACGAGAGCGGCGATCGAGACGAACATCGAGGGGGAGGGGAGTCGCATGGGAGGAGCCTTCCGGTCGGGAGCGCGCGACCGCCTGTGGTCGCTGTCCATGGTTCGGAGCCGCTCCCCGGAGCGGATTTGACGCAGATCACACCAGATCGAAATGCCTCCGGCCCGGAAATGACGGACGCCCCGGCATCGGATCGCGATGCTGGGGCGTCGGTGGCAGGTGCAGGATTCGAACCTGCGTAGGCATAAGCCGACGGATTTACAGTCCGTTCCCATTGGCCGCTCGGGCAACCTGCCGGGTCCGTCGCGCGCCCGGTGTTTGGTCGAGCGGCAACGAGGCGAAACAATAGCGCAGCGAAACCCGCGAGTGAAAAACGCACAGACCAGGAGCAGGTGATCTCAGATGGGCGACTCGTCCTTCGACATCGTGAGCAAGTACGACCGCCAGGAGGTCGACAACGCGCTCGGCCAGACCGCACGGGAGATCGCGACCCGGTTCGACTTCAAGGGCACCGGCGCGACGATCGAGTGGCAGGGCGACGAGGCGATCGAGATCACCGCCTCGGCCGACGACCGCGCCACGGCCGTCCTCGACGTCTTCCAGGGCAAGCTGATCAAGCGTGACGTCAGCCTGAAGGTGATCGACGCCTCCGAGCCGCGCCAGTCCGGCACGGTCTCCAAGATCGGCATCGCCCTCAAGGAGGGCATCAGCTCCGAGGACGCCAAGAAGATCTCCAAGCTGATCCGCGACGAGGGCCCCAAGGGTGTGAAGGCGCAGATCCAGGGCGACGAGCTCCGGGTCTCCTCCAAGAAGCGCGACGACCTCCAGGCCGTCCAGGCGCTGGTGCGCGGCGAGGACTGGGACTTCGCGGTCCAGTTCACCAACTACCGCTGAGCAACGCCGGCCGGGGCCTGGTTCTCCCCCGGCCGGCCCTCGTCAGACGGCCACCATGGCCGGCACCGTGGCGGCGCCCGAGGCCGCGGTGAGCCACACCTGGGAGCCCTCGACCAGCTCGAGCTGGCGCGCGTGCGTCCTGGTGAGCACGGCGGTCACCTCGCCGCCCCCGGTGGTCACCGTCAGGCGCACCTCGAAGCCGACCCGCAGGACCCGGGTGACCTGACCGGTGATCGCGCCGGCGACTCCGGGGTGGGCCGACACCTCGATGTCGTGGGGGCGCAGGCGCACGGGGCCCAGCTGGGTGACCTCACCGAGGAAGCCCATGACGAAGTCGTTGGCCGGCTCGTCGTAGAGCTGGTCGGGACTGCCGATCTGCTCGACCCGGCCCTCGTTGATCACCACGATCTCGTCGGCGACCTCGAGGGCCTCCTCCTGGTCGTGGGTGACGAAGACCGTCGTCACGTGCACCTCGTCGTGCAGGCGACGCAGCCAGTCACGCAGCTCCTTGCGCACCTTGGCGTCGAGGGCACCGAAGGGCTCATCGAGCAGGAGCACCTTCGGCTCGACGGCGAGCGCACGCGCCAGCGCCATGCGCTGGCGCTGGCCGCCCGAGAGCTGCGAGGGCAGCCGGTGGGAGAACTGCGAGAGGTGCACGAGCTTGAGCAGCTCCTCGACCCGGTGCTCGATCTCGGCCTTGGGTCGCTTGCGGATCTCGAGGCCGAAGGCGACGTTCTTGGCCACGGTCATGTGCTTGAAGACCGCGTAGTGCTGGAAGACGAAGCCGACGTTGCGCTTCTGGGCGGGCAGCCTGGTGGCGTCGGTGCCCTCGATGTCGATCGTCCCGGTGTCGGCGGCGTCGAGACCGGCGATGATCCGCAGGAGCGTCGACTTCCCCCCTCCCGAGGGGCCGAGCAGGGCCGTCAGCTGGCCGGTGGGCAGGGACACGGAGACGTCGTCGAGGGCGACGAAGTCTCCGAACTTCTTGGTGACGTTCTTGACGTCGATGCTCATGGTGGGTTCCTTCGGGGTGCTGAGGGCGAGAGGGTCAGTGGGCGCGCTTGGGGCGCAGGAAGGCGACGACGACCAGCGCGGCGATGGACACCACGATCAGCAGGAAGGACGTGGCGTAGGCCGTCTCCTGCTGGAAGTTCTGGTACTTCGCCTCGACCACGAGCGTCGCGGTCTGGGTCTGCCCGGTGATGTTGCCGGAGACGATCTTGACCGCTCCGAACTCGCCGAGGCTGCGAGCCAGGCTCAGCACCACGCCGTAGACGACCGCCCACTTGATGCTGGGCAGCGTGATCCGCCAGAAGGTCTGACGGGTGCTGGCGCCGAGGCTGCGCGCCGCCTGCTCCTGGTCGTCACCGATCTCGTGAAGGACGGGGACGACCTCACGGATGATCAGCGGCAGGGCCACGAAACAGGTCGCCATGATCATGCCGGGCGAGTCGAAGATGATCTGGAAGCCCCGGCTCTCGGCCGTGGGGCCGATCCAGCCGTCCCGCCCGTTGTAGACGAGGAGCAGCGCCAGGCCGACCACGACCGGGGACACCGACAGCGGCAGGTCGATGAGCGCGGACAGCACCCGTTTGCCGGGGAACTCGAAGCGCACCAGCAGCAGCGAGATGCCGACCCCGAAGACGAGGTTGATGACCACGGCCCAGAAGGCGACCATCAGCGTCAGCTGGAGGGCCCCGACGACCTGCTCGTCGCTGAGCGCGTCGGTCAGGTTGGAGATGCCGTTGCTGAAGGTCTGCTGCACGACCAGGCCCACGGGCCAGGCGACGAGGAAGAACACGTAGCCGACGGCGACCAGCCGCAGCAGCCACGTGGTGGGGGTGGAGACGTCAACCACGGCGGGCCACCCTCCGCTGCACGATGTCGAGCGCGACGATCACGACCAGCGCCACCGCGAGCATGATCGACGCCAGCGCGGCGGCCGACTGGTTGTTGCCGTTCTCGATGAAGGTGAGCACCCGCACCGAGACCACCTCGGTCTGGAACGGTCGGTTGCCGCTGAGCAGCACCAACGAGCCGTACTCCGAGATAGCCCGGGCGAAGGACAGTGCCGCACCCGCGGCGATGGCCGGGGCCAGGCTCGGCAGGATGATCCGACGCACGATCGTGGCCCGGCTGGCACCCAGGGAGGCAGCAGCCTCCTCGACGTCGGCCTCGAGCTCCTCGAGGACCGGCTGCACCGTGCGCACGATGAAGGGCAGCGTCACGAAGGCCAGGGCCAGGGTGACGGCGTTGGGCGTGAAGGCCCAGTGCAGCCCCAGCGGGCTGTTGGGCCCGTAGAGCGAGAGGAGCACCAGCCCGGCGACGATGGTCGGCAGGGCGAAGGGCACGTCGATGATCACGTCGAGCAGCCGCTTGCCCCAGAAGTCGTCGCGCACGAGCACCCAGGCGATGATCGAGCCGATCACGATGTTGACCAGGGTCACGACCAGCGCCTGGGAGACCGTCAGCGTCACCGCGGCCCAGGTCTGGTCGTTGCGCAGGACGTCGATGTAGCCCGACCAACCACCCTGTCCGGCTGCGGCGATGACGGCGGTGAGCGGGATCAGGACCAGCAGGCTGAACCAGATCATGGCCACGCCGAGCCCGAGGCCGGCGCCCCGGGTCAGCGTGTTGCGTGGCGTCGTACGGCGAACGCGCCGCGGCCGGCGTCCCTCGGGGGACGCCGGCCCGGCTTCGACGCTCGCCCCGATCAGGGCGGAGGTCATTCCTCGCCGACCTGACCGGTCGTCTGCTGGAGCTCGGTGATGATGCCCAGCGGGTTGCCCTCTTCACCGTCACCGAAGTAGAGGTCCGCTGCCTCGCCCCACCCGTTGAAGGTGTCGTCGATCGTGAAGAGCGTCTCCGGGGTCGGGAACGGGTCGGCCGGGTCGTTGGCACCCTCGACGTCCTCGATCCCGACGCCGTCGACGACCGGACGGAAGCCCGACTGGGCGTAGTCGGCCTGGGCCTCGGGCGAGGTCATGAACTCGAGGAAGGACTGCGCCGTCTCGTCCGCGTCGACCGTGACGGTGGCCGGGTTCTCGATGAGGAGCGTGTCCGGCGGGACGACGTAGTCGATGTCGGCGCCGCTCTGCTTGGCCAGGATCGCCTCGTTCTCGTAGGAGAGGAGGACGTCGCCGGAGCCGTCGGTGAAGGCGGTGGTCGCCTCACGACCGCTGCCGGGGAGCGCGATGGTGTTGTCGAGCAGGGAGGTGATGAAGGCGCGCGCCTCCTCCTCGCTGCCACCGTTGCCGGTGATGTGCGCCCACGCCGCCAGGATGTTCCACCGCGCCGAGCCGGACGAGCCGGGGTTGGGCGTGATGATCTCGACGCCGGGCTCGACGATGTCGTCCCACGTCGCGATGCCGTCGGGGTTGCCCTTGCGGACCACGAACACCACGACGGAGGACGTGGCGATGCCGTTGGTGGCGTTGTCCTTCCAGTCCTCGGCGACCAGGCCCTCTCCCACGAGGCGCGTCACGTCGGTCTCCAGGCTGTAGTGGACGACATCGGCGTCCGCTCCCGCGACGACCGCACGGCTCTGGTCACCCGAGGCGCCGTACGACGTCTGGAAGGTCACGTCCGCACCGTCGTCGGTGCCCTCGAAGTCGTCGAAGACGGGCTCGTTGGCCGCCTCCATCACGGAGAACGCGTTGACGCTGATCGTCTCACCGGAACCGCTGCTCCCACCCGCAGCAGAGCACCCGGTCAAGGCCAGCACCCCGGTGACGGAAGCAGCCACCGCGGCCTTGATCGTCTTCTTCATCTGATCACTCTTTCGTTCGTGCCGGGCGCGGCCGCCCAACATCGTTGTCCCTAATGTCGATCAAACTAATCATATTTAGTCAGTAAAAGCGAATAGAACCGCCGTGTCGCGCGTCACGGGTCCAGACGGGGAGACGGCCTTTGGTCCGGACGGAGGCGGACTATCGTGGAGGGTCGCGACGGGGCTACCCCCAGAACTGGAACGTGTTCCAGTTCTCGCGATCCCCCGGTTACCATCGCGGGGGCAAGGGAACGTGACGACGAAGGCGGGCAAGGGTGTCCAAGCAGGTCAAGCAGCTCGATCGGGTGATCATCCGGTTCGCGGGCGACTCCGGTGACGGGATGCAGCTCACGGGTGACCGGTTCACCCAGGAGTCAGCGGTGTTCGGCAACGACCTGGTGACCCTGCCCAACTTCCCCGCCGAGATCCGCGCCCCTCAGGGCACGCTCCCGGGTGTCTCCTCGTTCCAGGTCCACTTCGCCGACCACGACATCCTGACCGCGGGCGACGCCCCCGACGTGCTGGTCGCGATGAACCCCGCCGCACTGAAGGCCAACCTGGGTGACCTGCCCAAGGGCGCGCAGATCATCGTGGACACCCACGACTTCACCGCCCGCAACCTGACCAAGGCCGGCTACGACGCCAACCCCCTGGA
>NZ_JANNML010000086.1:0-16971 GCF_031397825.1 Nocardioides sp. | reverse complement strand
CCTCGGCTTCCGCCTGGGCCTCCGCCTCCGCCTCCGCCTGGGCCTGTGCCTCGGCTTCTGCCTGCGCCGCGGCCGCGGCAGCGGCGGCGGCCGCCTCCTCGAGCGCGGACTGGCGCTTCTGGGCCAACCGGACGCTGATCCCCGAGGCGGGCTGCAGCGTCACGTCGACCGTCGAGCCGCTCGGCGTCGGCGTCGGGGTGGGCGTCGGGGTCGGCGTCGGGGTCGGGGTGGGCGTCGGGGTCGGCGTGGGCGTCGGGGTCGGCGTGGGCGTCGGGGTCGGCGTGGGGGTCGGCGTCGGGGTCGGCGTCGGGGTCGGCGTGGGCGTCGGCGTCGGCGTGGGCGTCGGCGTCGGCGTGGGCGTCGGGGTCGGCGTGGGCGTCGGGGTGACGGCCGGCTTGCCGAAGGAGAACGAGTAGTGCGAGACGGCCTTGCCGGTGCTGTGCCGGATCACGATCGACTGGACCGGGTCGACGACCTCGACGTACTCCGGGCCGTTGCCCTGGTTGGTGCTCCCGGCCTTGACGCAGTAGCCGGTGATGACGTTGCCCTCGGGAGCCTTGACGGTGACCGTCTGGGGGTCGCCCTTGGTGTCGATCTTGCCCGAGTTGAGCGGCAGGCAGACCTTGCCGTCGTTGTCGTCGCTGCCCTTGTCTGCGTGTGCGGCTGAGATGCCGAGCAAGGGGACCGTCAGGACCAGGGCGGCGGCGGTGAGGGCGGCGGTGCGACGCATGAAGAACTCATTTCTCGGATGTTGCGGGTCGATGGATCAACCCTGACACCTCATCTCTCCCCCATCCAGGGGACAGCGCCAACCTTGCGGACTCCCCGGCCGAACCTTGAGGGCGCCTTGAGGAACGCGCGCCGAGAGGCCCTCAGGAGGCCGCGAGCAAGGTGGTCGCGTCGCGCCGGTTGCCCGCAGCGCTCGCCTGCTCCATGAGCGACCTGGCCACGCCGGGCGCGGTCGCGGGGGCGACCACGAGCAGCCGCAGCCGGGTGCCGTCGTGGAGGGTCAGGACGACGACGTGCAGCTCGTCACGAGGGAAGACGCCCAACCTGATCGGGCCGCGGAGGGTCTGGACGCGCGTCCCCGTGCGGTCCCAGTCGGGCGCCGAGACCACCAACCGGTGCACCCGCCCGCGCTCCGAGGGGAAGCCGTCGACCAGCACGCGCGCCTCGCGCTGCAGGTCCCGCGAGCCGGGCCACCACGCACCGTCGAGGGGGCCGGAGTAGAAGGCGGCGGCCAGGGCCAGGCGCACCGCGTGGGCGCCGGTGACCGTGACGGCAGCGGGCGGCTGCGCTGCTGGGGGGATGCTGCCGGTCCGTGACGTCGTCATGACGTCCGCCTTCCTGCCACCGGGAGCGGCGCCCGCGATGGGCCCGTCGCCCGACGAGGTCCTCTCCAGCGTAGGCCCCGCACGATGAGCCGCTCGCGCGCCGTACGATCTGCCGGTGTCCCACGGAATCGATCCTGACGACCTCGCCACCACGGTCAGGGTCCTCCAGCAGCTCCACGAGCTGCCCAGCGACCACCCCGACATCTCGACGGTCAAGCACGCCGCGTCGCACATGTACAAGGCGCTCAAGAGCGAGCGACGAGCGCGCAAGCGGGCCGAGGAGCTGGCTGCCGACCGCGCGGTCACCGCCCTGACCGCCACCGGGTCACCCCTGCGGATCGACGACGAGACCGAGGGCATCGCGCTGGTCTCCTCGGCCGCGGGGGCCTTCGCCGGCGAGCTGATCAACCCACGGGGCTGCTACATCTGCAAGCAGGACTACACCCTGGTCGACGCTTTCTACCACTGGCTCTGCCCGGACTGCGCCGCGTTCTCCCACACCAAGCGCGACCAGCGCACCGACCTGACCGGCCGCCGGGCTCTCCTCACGGGCGGCCGAGCCAAGATCGGGATGTACATCGCCCTGCGGCTCCTGCGCGACGGGGCCACGACGACGATCACGACGCGGTTCCCCAAGGACGCCGTACGCCGTTTCGCCGCGATGCCCGACGCGGCCGACTGGATCGACCGCCTGACCGTCGTCGGCATCGACCTGCGGGACCCCACGCAGGTGATCTCGCTGACCGAGGAGGTTGCGGCCGCCGGCCCCCTCGACATCCTCATCAACAACGCCTGCCAGACCGTGCGCCGCTCCCCCGGGTCCTACGCCCCGCTGGTCGAGGGCGAGTTGGCGCCGCTGCCGACCGACCTCGCTCTGCCGGAGCTGGTGACCTTCGACCGGGTCTCGGAGCTGCACCCCGCCTCGATCGCCGGCACGCTGCAGGACCACCCGGTGGCCCACCATCTCGGGGAGTCGCCCGCCGCGATGACCGCGCTCGCCCTCAGCGCCGGCAACGCCTCGCTGGAGGCCCACCTCGCCGGCACGGCGGTGGACGCCGGTGGGCTGCTGCCGGACCTCCAGCAGGTCAACTCGTGGACCCAGAAGGTCGAGGAGGTCGACCCCCTCGAGCTCCTCGAGGTCCAGCTCTGCAACTCGATCGCCCCGTTCCTGCTCATCTCACGGCTCCGGCCGGCGATGCGTGCGGCCGAGGCGCGCCGCCGCTACGTCGTCAACGTCTCCGCCATGGAGGGCCAGTTCTCCCGCCGCTACAAGGGCGCCGGGCACCCGCACACCAACATGGCGAAGGCTGCGCTCAACATGCTGACCCGCACCAGCGCCGAGGAGATGTTCGAGACCGACCGGATCCTGATGACGGCGGTCGACACCGGGTGGATCACCGACGAGCGTCCCCACCAGGACAAGCTGCGCATCGCCGCCGAGGGGTGGCACGCCCCGCTCGACCTCGTCGACGGCGCGGCGCGGGTCTACGACCCCATCGTGCTCGGCGAGTCCGGCGAGGACCTCTACGGCTGCTTCGTGAAGGACTACCGCCCCAGTCCCTGGTGACGCAGGTGACGTAGGTGACGACGCTCACGGCGCCCAGCACGGTCCCCGAAGCAGAGGATCGGTCGACGAAGCCCTAGTGTCATCAGGTGACTGACTTCGACGTTGTGACCCGTGACCATGTCCTGAGCGCCATCGCGGAGCACGACGAGCGGGGTGCGGACGCCTTCTTGACCGTCTACGGCTTCGGCAAGACCTCGGAGTTCCTCCTGCACCACGAGGACGCGACCTACGACGCGACCGCGATCCTGGGCGTGGCCTACAAGCACGCCACCGGCACCGCAGCCTCGCGCCGTCGCCTCGGCAACGGCAAGCACCAGGTGGCCGAGATCCTCCAGGCCCTCGAGTTCGAGACGACGTACGTCGACACGACCGCCCTGGCCGTCGACCCCGCTACGGGCGAGTGGCGCGACGTCGCGGACGTCGGCGCCGAGGAGGCCCGCGATGCCTGGGCCGAGGCCGCCCGAGGCGTGCTCATCGAGGTCGCCGGCCGCTACCACGCGCTGATCACGCACAAGGAGCTCGCCACCCAGGTGCAGAACCTCACGGGTATCCGCACCAAGCAGATGCCCCACTACTGGATCGGTGACGTGCTCACCCGCGTCGCCGCCGAGTGCGAGAAGCGCGACGAGCCGCTGCTCGCCGCCTTCTGCATCACCGCCGACGGCAGCGTCAGCAGCGCCTACGGTCCGGCCGTCCTGGCTGCGACGGGCACGGCTCCCGACGACGCCGACGACCACGCCGCCAAGGAGCGCCTCAAGGCGCACCGGCACTTCGACGCCGCCGACCTCCCGGAGGGCGGGGGCGTGCCTGCGCTGTCCGACAAGCTGGCCGCGACCCGCGGTCGCGAGCGCAAGATCCGCCACCAGGAGCGCGAGATCGCCAAGTGCCCCGTGTGCTACCTCCAGCTGCCCGCCACCGGGGTGTGCGACAACTGCGCGTGACCCGAGGCCCTCTGCGACGTTGACCCTGACATGGACCCTCGGAACCCCACCGGCCCCGTCCCGAGCCGCGCCCGGACGAGGGTCGCCCTCGCCCTCGTCCTCGCCGTCCTCGCGACGATCGTCCTCCAGGCACCCTCCGTCCTGAGCGCGGCGATGGCCCCCGCCGCTCCGGTCGCGGCCGAGGTCGAGCCCAGCCAGGACGTCCCGACGCTCCCCCAGGAGTGCATCCGCTACGCGATCATCCCGCCGGTGCCGGTCGCCTGCCACCTCACGCCCTATCGCGCCAAGCGCCCCACGGTCGTCCTGTGGGGCGACTCGCACGCCTGGCAGTACATCCCGGCCGTGCGCAACGCGGCGATCGCGAGAGGCGCCAACCTCACGGCGTTCGTCCTGGGTGGCTGTCCCCCGGTGAAGGTGCCGATCGACCGGGCGCCGCGCAACCCCAAGTCGTGCGCGACCAACAACTACCTGGCGATGAAGTACGTCATGCGTCTGCA
This sequence comes from Nocardioides sp., assembly GCF_031397825.1. Lineage (GTDB taxonomy): Bacteria > Actinomycetota > Actinomycetes > Propionibacteriales > Nocardioidaceae > Nocardioides. Next base: position 12,632 of record NZ_JANNML010000086.1, on the reverse strand, counting down.
GCGCGGTGACCAGGACGTCCGGGTCCTGCTCGGCTCCCACTGGGCCGGCTACCGCCGGGCCGCCCGGGAGAGCACCATCGGGCCGCTCGCCCCGCTCTTCGGCTACGACGAGACGACGCAGGGCAAGGTCGAGCTCTTCCAGTCGAGCGCTGCCGCGCTCTTCCCGGCCCTGGGCAGGGTCGGCGTGGACGTCGACGTGATCGGTCAGACCGCGACGGTGCCCCGTCTGACGCTCCCCTGCGCTGCGGGTGAGGAGCCCTACTCCTGCGACGTGCTGCGCGCCCGCGCGATCTACGACGAGGACGAGACGGAGACCTGGCTCCGCGAGAGGATGCAGGACCTGGCGGGCACGCCCCGGCTCATCGACGTCAACAGCGCCTACTGCGGGCAGCTCATGTGCCGCGGGATCCAGGACGGCATCCACACCTTCTACGACGACCTGCACCTCAGCGCCACGCGCACCGACACGCTGACCCGCTTCTTCACCCCGTCGATGCGCGCCCTGCGCTGAGGACGGCCGACGGGCTCAGCCCATCGGGACCGACCACTCCACCGTGGTGCCACCGCCGGGTGACGGCGTGATCGTGCAGCGACCGCCCAGCCGTTCGGCGCGCTGCCGCATGTTGGACAGGCCGCTCTCGGTCACGTCGGTGGGCACGCCACGGCCGTCGTCTTGCACGACCAGCAGCACGTCGTCGACGGCGCTGAGAAGGACCTCCACCTTGCTGGCGCCCGCGTGCCGAGCGGCGTTGGACAGCGACTCGCCGAGCACGGCCAGCACGTCCGGCACCACGTGGGTCGCGATCCGGGTGCGCACCGGCCCCTCGAAGCGCAACGACGGGGTGAAGGTGAGCGTCGCCGCAGCCCGGTCGACGATGCGAGTCACCTCGGCCTGCACGTCGGTGGCCTCGTCGAGCGCGCTGAGCGCGAAGATCGAGCGGCGGATGTCCTTGATGGTGGCGTCCAGGTCGTCCACGGCCGTGCTGAGCCGGCTCCGCACCTCGGGGCGGTCCGCCAGCGGGGTGGCGCTCTCGAGGCTGAGCCCGATCGCGAAGAGGCGTTGGATCACCAGGTCGTGCAGGTCGCGCCCGATCCGGTCGCGGTCCTCGAAGAGGGCGAGCCGCTGCTGGTCCTCCCGGCCCCGGGCCACCTGGAGCGCCAGCGTCGCCTGCTCGGCGAAGGTGGCCGGCAAGGTCGGGTCGAGTGCGAGGTGACCCGATCGCCGCTCGCGCGTCCAGCCGAGCGCCAGGGCACCCTCCATGGTCTCGGTGCTGCGCAGCGGCACGACGATGGCCGGTCCGACGGCGGGCCAACCCAGCAACCCGGTGACGTCGACGGCGCGCGGGTCGAGCGCCATGTCCTCGACGGAGATGGGCACGCCCGTACGCACCACGTGGCCGGCCAGCGAGCTCTGCAGGGACAGCCCGCTCATCGCGACCGGGTCACCGGTCGCGCCGGAGACCACCTGGAGCTCGAGGCTGTCGACGTCGGCGCCGGCCACGATCCACGCCACGTCGGCTCCCGAGACGGCGCGGGCCCGGTCCGCGACCAGCTGCAGGGACTCCGGACCCGGGGCTGCCGCAGCGAGGAGGGCCGCGATCTCGGCGGTGGCGGCGAGCCAGCGCTGGCGCAGCGCCGCCTCCTCGTGGAGACGCGCGTTCTCCAGGGCCACGCCCGCGGCGGCCGCGAGGGCCACGACGATCTCCTCGTCCTGGGCGGTGAAGTCACCGCCGCCGAGCTTCTCGGTGAGGTAGAGGTTGCCGAAGACCTTGTCGCGGATGCGCACCGGCACCCCGAGGAAGGAGCGCATCGGCGGGTGGTTCTCCGGGAAGCCGTAGGAGGCCGGGTGCTCGGCGATGTCGTGCAGCCGCAGCGGCTCCGGGCGGTCGATGATCAGCCCCAGCAGACCATGCCCCGTAGGCAGGTCACCGATCTCCTGGATCTGCGCGTCGGTGGCGCCGTGCGTCACGAAGAGCCGCAGCCGTCGGTCGGGGCCGTCGCCGAGCACTCCCAGCGCGGCGTACTGAGCGCCCGCGAGGTCCCCGGCGATCCGCACGATGCGGCTGAGGAGCCCGTCGAGCGAGAGGTCGGCGGCCATGGTGACGACCGCGTCCAGCAGCAGCTGCCAGCGCGCCTGCTCGTCGAGGACCCCGTGCACCCGGTTGAGGACCTCGCGGAGCAGGTCGTCGAAGCCGGTGTCGGACAGGGCCGGGGAACCCGCGGGCACGGGCTCCCCCGGCTCCGCGCCTCCCGCCACGACGCTCATGGGTCGACCCTAGGGCAACCGCGCTCGTCGTGTCGGGCGCACCGGCTTTCCGAGGAGGCGGTCAGGGCTGGGCGTGCTTGGTCGCGAAGATCGCTGCCTGGGTGCGGCTGCTGAGACCGAGCTTGGCGAGCATCGAGGAGACGTAGTTCTTCACCGTCTTCTCGGCCAGGAAGAGCGTGGCACCGATCTGGCGGTTGGTCATGCCCTCGCCGATCAGCTCCAGGATGCGCTGCTCCTGGGGGGTGAGCTGCTGGATGCTGGGGTCGACCTGGGGGCCTCGGCGCACGCGCTCCAGGACCTGGGCGGTGACGGCCGGGTCGAGCATGGACTGGCCGGCTGCGACACGACGCACGGTGTCGATGAGGTCGTGGCCCCGCACCTGCTTGAGGACGTAGCCGGCTGCCCCGGCCATGATGGCGGAGAAGAGTGCCTCGTCGTCGTCGTAGGACGTCAGGATCAGCGCGTGGATGCTCGGGTCGACGGAGCGGACCTCGCGGCACACGTCGATGCCGGTGCCGTCGGGGAGGCGGCCGTCGAGGATGGCCACGTCGGGGCGGAGCGCCGGGATCCGGGCGGCGGCCTCGACGGCCGAGCCGGACTCCCCCACCACCACGATGTCGCCCTGGCTCTCCAGCAGGTCCTTGATGCCGCGCCGGACGATCTCGTGGTCGTCCAGGAGGAAGACCTTGATGGGGGTGGCGCGCGCGGTCTCACCGCTGGTTTCCTCGGTCATGTCCTCACTGTAGGGCTCTCCCACCCGGCTCGTCGGGGGCCTGTTGCCCCGGACCGGGAGGACCTTCGTCCCTGGGGTCCTGACGCGGACAGCGCGACCCTGGGAGCACGACACGTCATGGGGCGACACCTGCTACCCGGACGTGAGCCACGACGGAGGACCCCATGGCCGGCACCCGATCGATCGTCGAGACCCGACGCATCGTCGAGCTGGCCTGTGCTGCCCCGAGCGTGCACAACTCCCAGCCCTGGCTGTGGGCCCTGGGCGAGGACCGGATCGAGCTGCACGCCGATCCCTCTCGCCGGCTCCCCCGCACCGACCCCCGCGGCCGGGAGCTGACCCTCAGCTGCGGCGCGGCGCTGCACCACGCACGTGTGGCGGCCGCGGCCCTCGGCCTCCCGGCCGAGGTGGAGTACGCCCCCGACCTCGACCGGCCGAGCCACCTGGCGACGCTCCACCTGAGCACGGGCGAGCCGAGCGCGGCAGCGGCCGCCGAGCTCGACACCCTCGCCCAGCGCTGCACCGATCGCCGTCGCTTCACGGCGTGGCCGGTCCCGGACGAGCTCCTGGCGGCGCTGGCGGGCTCGTCGTCGGCACCCGGCGCGCAGGTCCTGCCGCTGGTCGACATCAGCTCGCGGCTGCGCGTCGAGCTGCTCGTCAACCGGGCACTGGACCGCCAGGAGCGATGCAGCGCCCCGAGCGGGGAGCACGTCCAGGGGTCCGACGGCCTGCTGGTGCTGCTGACCGAGCGGGACGACCCCCGAGCCTGGCTGAGCGCCGGCGAGGCCTTGAGCGAGGTGTGGCTGGCTGCGACGGCCGACGGCCTCTCCCTGGTCCCCCTCAGCTGCGTGATCGAGGACGACGACACCCGCTCCGAGCTCCATCGTGAGGTCCTCGGCGGGCTCGCGGAGCCGCAGCTGGTCATGCGCATCGGCTGGCAGCAGATCGGCCGCAGCGAGCTGCGTCGTACGACTCGTCGGGACGTCTCCGACGTGCTGCTGCCATGAGCACGGCGACCTCCGGCGGGCTGGCGACCGACCATCTCCCCCGGCTGCGGCCGTGGCTGCTGCTGGCCACCGGCGCCGGCGCCGTCGCCCTGCCGGTCGGCGCCCTGCTCGCCCGGTGGACCGACCGGCCCACCTCCTCCGGCGCTTCGTGGACAGCGCTCCTGCTCGGCTCCCTGGTCGCCGGCACCCTGCTCGGTGTGGTCCAGGGCCGGGCTCTACGCGTCTGGCTGGCCCCCCGCGACCGCGTCGTCTGGGTCGCTGCGACGGCAGCCGCGACCCTCCTGAGCAGCGTGCTGCTCCTGGCACCGGACCAGCCCCTCACGGCTCCGCGCGGCATCACCCTGGCCGCCGTCGCCGTGGGTCTGGCCGTCGGCGGGCTCCTGGGGCTCGTCCAGGCCGTGCGGTTGAGCCCCGTGTTCCACCACGCGCGCAGGTGGCCGCTGGCCAGTGCCGTGGGGTGGGCGGTGTCCCTCCCGATCGCGATCTACATCCTGGTGGCACCCGGCAGTGATGCCGGCTGGATCACCCAGACCGTGGTCGTCTCGGCCGGCGGCGCGCTCGCCGGAGCGACGTACGGCGTGCTGACGGGACTAGTGCTCCCGACCCTCGCCGGCTCACGTCCGGTCGACCGTCTCGCCCTGTGGCTGCTGGAGTCGCGCTGGCACGACCGGCTCCCGGCGCACCTCGTGGGTCTGGGGGTGATCGGTCGCGAGAGCGGACTGCTGCACCGTCTCCCCGTCCTGGCCTCCTCGACGCACGGCCGACTCGTGGTGCTGGTCGACCACCCGGGCCGTCGGACGTGGTGGCGCAACATCGAGACGGAGCCCGACGTGGAGGTCCTGTGCGGTGGGATCTGGCTGACGGCACGCGCCCACGTGGTGCGCCCCGGTGACCCCGGCTGGCTGGAGGCCTACCGCGTGCACTGCACCGCACGACCCGAGGTCCAGGTCCCTTCCGGCACGCCGTGGGTCGTCGTCGACATGAGGCTCACGCGCCGCGTCGACCCATGAGAGTCCCGGCACAGCGTCGCGGGACCAACGTCCCGTCGCGTCGGGACCCGAGCCCGTGCTCGCCCGGCGATTGGACGGCCAGGGTGTAAGCACACCAGCCCCCTGCTCAGGAGATCACCCGTGGACATGTTGGACATCGTGCGATGGCAGTTCGGCATCACGACCGTGTACCACTTCCTGTTCGTCCCCATCAGCATCGGGCTGACGGCCATGGTCGCGGGCTACGAGACCGCGTGGGTGCGCACGCGCAACCCGCGCTGGCTGCGCCTCACCAGGTTCTTCGGCAAGCTGCTGCTCATCAACTTCGCCATCGGCGTCGTGACCGGCATCGTCCAGGAGTTCCAGTTCGGCATGAACTGGAGCGACTACTCGCGCTTCGTGGGTGACGTCTTCGGCGCCCCGCTGGCGATCGAGGGCCTGCTCGCGTTCTTCCTCGAGTCCACGTTCCTGGGTCTGTGGATCTTCGGTTGGGACCGCCTGCCGGCCAAGCTGCACGCGGCGACGATGTGGATCGTGCACCTCGGCACCCTGTTCTCGGCCTACTTCATCCTGGCCGCCAACTCGTTCATGCAGAACCCCGTCGGCTTCGAGTACAACCCGGCGACCGGGCGCGCGGAGATGACCGACTTCGCCGCCGTGATGTTCAACAAGGTCCAGCTCGTCACCTTCCCGCACACGGTCCTCGCCGCCTACATGACGGCCGCCGCGTTCGTCGTCGGGGTGGCCTTCTGGAGCTTGCGCAGGGCCGAGAACGACGAGGACCGCTCGATGTACCGCTCCGCCGTCCGCACCGGTGCCGCCGTGGTGCTGGTGACCGGCCTCGCGGTCGCCGTCACCGGTGACCTCCAGGGCAAGATCATGACCGAGGTCCAGCCGATGAAGATGGCTGCGGCCGAGGCGCTCTACGACACCGAGGCGCCGGCCGACTTCTCGGTCTTCACGATCGGCACCCCCGACGGCAGGACCGAGAAGTTCGCGATCAAGCTGCCCGGCGTCCTGTCCTACCTGGCCACCGGCACCACCGACGGCGAGGTCCGGGGCATCAACGACCTGCGCGAGGAGTACGTCGCGACGTACGGCACCGATCCCGGTGCCGCCTACTACTCCGAGGGCGACTACACCCCGGTGATCCCGGTGACGTACTGGTCCTTCCGGTTGATGATCGGTCTGGGGCTGCTCGCCGCAGCCGTCGCGGCCTGGGTCCTGATGGCCACACGCAAGGGACGCACGCCCGGGGGACGGCTGCTCACCTGGTCGGTGCTGGCACTGCCGCTCATGCCGCTCCTCGCCAACTCCTTCGGCTGGATCTTCACCGAGATGGGGCGTCAGCCCTGGGCCGTCTTCGGCCTGATGACGACAGCGCAGGCGACCTCGCCGTCGGTGTCCGCGACCGAGGCGATGATCTCGCTGATCACGCTCACCCTGGTCTACGCCGTCCTCGCCGTGGTCGAGCTCAAGCTCCTCTTCACCTACATCCACCGCGGTGCGGACCCGATCCGCACCGACGACCTGCCACCCGAGCAACCCGACGGTGACGTCGACCGACCGCTCGCGTTCGCCTACTGAGAGCCGGAGTCATCGTCATGGAGCTCACCACCGTCTGGTTCAGCCTGATCGCCGTCCTCTGGATCGGCTACTTCGTCCTCGAGGGATTCGACTTCGGGGTCGGGATGCTGCTGCCCGTGCTCGCCAAGGACGACACCGAGCGACGCGTCCTCATCAACACGATCGGCCCCGTCTGGGACGGCAACGAGGTCTGGCTGCTCGTCGCGGGCGGCGCGACCTTCGCGGCCTTCCCGGAGTGGTACGCGACGCTCTTCAGCGGGTTCTACCTCCCGCTGCTGCTCATCCTGGTCGCCCTCATCGTGCGCGGCCTCGCCTTCGAGTACCGCGCCAAGCGCGACGACGCCCGGTGGCGCGCCCGGTGGGACGCGGCGATCATCATCGGCTCCTTCGTGCCGGCCCTGCTGTGGGGCGTGGCCTTCGCCAACATCCTGCGCGGGGTCCCGATCGATGCCGACCTGGAGTACGTCGGCGGCTTCTTCAACCTGCTCAACCCCTACGCCCTGCTGGGCGGACTGACCACCCTCTCGCTGTTCCTCACCCACGGCGCCGTCTTCATCTCGCTCAAGACCGACGGCCGCATCCGTCATCAGGCGCGCGAGCTGGCGGCTCGCGTCGGGGTCGTCGCGGCGGTGATCACCGTCGTCTTCCTCGGCTGGACCCAGATCTCCACGGGCTCGATCGCCTCGGCCGTCGCCTTCACCGCGGCCGCGCTCGCCCTGGTGGGCGGCCTGGTCGCCATCCTCGGTGGCCGGGAGGGCTGGGCGTTCCTCGGCACCTTCGTGGCGATCGGCCTGGGCGTGGCCGGGCTGTTCCTGGCGCTGTTCCCCGACGTCATGCCCAGCACGCTCAGCGACGGTGTCGGTCTCACCACGACCAACGCCGCGGCCACGGCCTACACGCTGAAGATCATGACGGTCGTCGCGGTGATCTTCACCCCGCTGGTGCTGGCCTACCAGGCCTGGACCTACTGGGTGTTCCGTCGCCGCATCTCCGTCGACCACATCCCCGCACAGCCGCCGACCCCGGCCACCAGCGCTCGATGAGACCGACGGACTCTCGGCTCCGGCCCGTCCTCGCCCCCGCACGCCGGCCGCTGGCCGGCGTCGTGGGGGCGGGCGTTCTCACCAGCCTGCTCGTCATCGCCCAGGCCTGGGCGGTGACCGGGCTGGTGGTCGCGGTCGTCACCCACGGTCGCCTCGGCCCCTGGGTGGTGGCGGTCCTCGCGCTCGTGGGCGCCCGCGCCCTGACGGCATGGGGCTCCGACGTCCTCGCGGCTCGCGCAGCGGCCCTCGTGGCCGACCACCTCCGTGGCACGGTCGTGACCGCCGTCCTGCGCCAGCGGGCCGCCGGACGGCCCACCCTGTCGACCGGCGAGCTGTCGGTCCTGACCACCCGAGGCGTCGCGGCTGCGGAGCCCTACCTCACCCGCTACCTCCCCGCCGCGGTGCTGGCCGGGATCCTGCCACTGGTGACGCTCGCGGCCATCGCGACCCAGGACCTCTGGAGCACGGTGATCGTCGCGCTCACCCTGCCGCTGGTCCCCGTCTTCGGCGCCCTCGTCGGGCTCGCGACCCGCGAGCGTGCCCAGGAGCAGTGGGCCGCCATGGCCGCGCTCTCAGGTCACTTCCTGGACGTCATGAAGGGCCTGCCGACCCTCGTCGCCTTCCGGCGCGCCCGCGCCCAGTCGGCCCGGATCGCCCAGATCACCGACCGCTACCGTCGCGCGTCGCAAGCCACGCTGCGGCTCGCGTTCGCCTCGTCCGCCGTGCTCGAGCTGGTGGCCACCCTCAGCGTCGCTCTCGTGGCCGTCGTCGTCGGCGTGCGGCTTGCCGACGGCGCCGTCGGGTTGCGCACGGCGCTCTTCGTGCTGCTGCTCGCCCCCGAGGCCTACTGGCCGCTGCGACGGGTCGGCGCTGAGTTCCACGCGGCTGCCGAGGGAGTGGCGACCTTCGGCGCCGTCGGCACCCTCCTCGAGGGCACGTCGTACGACGACGGCGCGGCAGCGCCGCCGATCGGCACCCACCTGGTGCTCGAAGGGCTGTCGGTGACCTATGCGGGCCGGTCCCGCGCGGCCCTCGCCCCCGTGGACGCGGTGGTGCACGCCCACGGGGTGACCGTCGTGGTCGGCCCGTCCGGCTGCGGCAAGTCGACCCTGCTCTCCGCGATCGCCGGTCTGGTCCCGGCCACCGACGGCGTGGTCAGCGCCGGTGGGGTCGAGGCCTCGGGCCGGGCCTGGCAGGAGCAGGTCGCCTGGCTCCCCCAGAGGCCGGTCTTCGTCTCCGGCAGCGTCGCCGACAACCTGCGCCTCGCGCGGGCCGACGCCACCGACGACGAGCTGTGGGAGGCGCTGGCCAGGGTGGCGCTCGCGGAGCGCGTCCGCGACCTCCCCGGCGAGCTGGGCGCACCTGTGCGGGAGGACGCCGAAAGCCTGTCCGCGGGTGAGCGGGCGCGTCTCGCCCTGGCCCGCGTGGTCCTCGCCCGGCGGCCCTGGGTGCTCCTCGACGAGCCCACGGCCCACCTCGACGAGCTGACCGAGCAGGTCATCGCCGACACCATCGTCGACCTGGGCCGCAGCGGCGCCGTGGTCGTCGTGGCCCACCGACCGGCGATCGTCGCGCTCGCCGACCACGTCCTGGAGCTCCTGCCGCCCGGCGTGGACGCCCCGGCCGGTCCTGCGGCCCTACGGGTCACGACTCCCGACGCCACACCAGTCGCTGCGCCCCTCACTGCGCCCCTCCTTGCACCAGAGGACGACGAGCCCGAACGGCGGCGCGGCGCGTCGCTGTGGTCCAGCGTCGTCCTCGGTGCCATGGCCTCGGCCTCGGGCGTGGCCCTGACGGCGACCGCCGGCTGGCTCATCGTGCAGGCCTCCACCCAGCCCCCCGTGCTCACGCTGCTCGTGGCGATCGTGGGGGTGCGGCTCTTCGGCCTGGCCCGTCCCGTGCTGCGCTACGCCGAGCGGCTGCGCTCGCACGACACTGCGCTGCGGATGCTGGCCGAGCGACGCGTCCAGGTCTACGACGCCGTCGTCCCGCTCACTCCTGGTCGGCTGGGGCGCCGCGGAGACGTCCTGGCCTCCATCGTCGACGACGTCGACGGGGTCGTCGACCGTGACCTGCGCGTGCGCCTGCCGCTCGCCAGCCACGTCGGTGTCGTCGCCCTCGCCGCGGGCGTCGCGGCGCTGCTGCTGCCAGCGGCCGGTCTCGTCGTGCTCGGCACGGCCGCCCTCGGCTCCGGCTGCGGCTACGTCCTGGCCCGCCTGGGCGCCGGCCGCCGCGAGAAGACGGCCGTCGCCCTGCGCGGCGACCTGTCCGACGTGGTCGTCGGGGTCGTCCAGGTCGCGCCGGAGCTGGTGATGTGGCAGGCCCAGGACCGCGCGGTGGACGCCGTGTCCGAAGCCGGGCGCCGACTGACCCGCAGCGGCGTCCTGGCGAGCGTGTGGCTGGGGGCCGCGCGCGGCCTTGTCCTGCTGAGCGCCGGGGCCGGCGTCACGGCCATGGCCTGGCTGGCCACCCCCGCCGTCGCGGACGGGCGCCTCACCGCCCCGCTGGCCGCCCTCCTGGTGCTCGTCCCCCTCGCGCTGGCCGAGCCGGCCGCTCCCGTGGTGGACGCCGGTGCGATCGCCGCCCGCACGCAGGCGGCCGCGGCACGGCTGCACCGCCTCGAGCACGGGACGCCCGCGGTGCGTGACACGGTCGCGACCCGCCCACCGACCTCGTCGACCATCGAGCTGAGGGACGTCTCCGCCGGCTGGGACCCCTCACACCCGTCGCTGACCACTCTCTCGCTCGACCTCGGGCTGGGCGCCCGTGTGGCCGTCACCGGACCGTCCGGATCTGGCAAGAGCACGCTGGCAGCCCTCCTGCTGCGCTTCCTCGACCCGGTCCACGGGGAGCTGCGGCTCGGGGGCACCCCCTACACCCACCTCGCCCTGGACGACGTGCGCGGACGTGTCGGCCTCGTCGACGACGACCCGCACGTCTTCGCCTCCACGGTCGTGGAGAACGTCCGTCTGGCCCGGCCGAGAGCCACGGACGCGGAGGTCGAGCAGGCCTTGCGCCGGGCACGGCTCGGCGACTGGCTCGACACCCTCCCCGACGGCCTGCACACGTGGCTCGGCGACGGCCACGCCCAGGTCTCGGGCGGTGAGCGCGCACGGCTGGCGATCGCCCGCTCCCTGCTGGCCGAGCAGGCGGTGCTGGTCCTCGACGAGCCGACCGCCCACCTCGACCACGCCACCGCGGTCGAGCTGGCCCACGAGATCCTCGACCCGACCGATGCTCGCACCGTCGTGTGGATCACCCACGAGCCGGTCGGGCTGGACCTCGTCGACCACGTGGTGCGCCTCGACGACTCCGCCGTGGCCGCGCGCCCCGGCGTACGTCCTGTCCTGGGCTGAGCGGGCACAAGGTCCCGGGGCCAGGGTGCCCTTCTCCTCTGAACGTCGGGTCCACGACGCGCGAGTCTGGACACATCATCACGACAACCAGGCACTGCCCCTCGAAGGAGGAGACCTCATGACCACCATCCACAGCACCAGCACCGGCTCCACGGTCCAGAGCACCGAGGGTCTTCCGGTGCAGTCGCACCTGGCTCAGCAGACGCTGGGTGTGCTCCGCATCGCGTTCGGGGTGACCTTCCTCTGGGCGTTCTTCGACAAGCTGCTCGCTCTAGGCTTCCACACCGGCTACGGCCAGGACGGGACGCTCGACCGCTTCGGCGACGCCGCCTGGATCAACGGCGGCAGCCCCACGGAGGGCTTCCTGGCCTTCGGCGCCGACGGCCCCTTCAAGGGCTTCTACAACGCCATCGCCGGCACCTGGTACGCCGACTGGGGCTTCATGCTCGGCCTCCTCGGCATCGGGGTCGCCCTCACCTTCGGCATCGGCATGCGCGTCGCAGCAGCCACGGGCGCCCTGCTCTACGTGATGATGTGGACCGTCGTCCTGCCTCCGGAGAACAACCCGGTCATCGACGTCCACATCCTCGGTGCCATCAGCCTGGTCGCCCTCGCCGCCCTCGGCGCAGGCAACACCTTCGGCCTCGGTCGCCTCTGGTCCTCGCTCGACATCGTCAAGAAGCACCCGGTCCTGCGCTGATCCTGCGCCGGTCCCTCGATCGCACCGCACGTCCGGCCCGCCCCTTTGCCTGGGAGCGGGCCGGACGTGCATGTGCGTGCTTGTGCGTGCAGGCCGTGCTCCTGCGCTTCAGGCATCCGTCCGCTGCGACACGAGGTGCCCACCCGGGAGGCGCTCGCCCTCCGCCGGCTGCCGGACGCCTCGCGCCACCTCCGTCAGCCCGGCCGCCGCCAGCCGACGGGACAAGGTGTCGACGGGCCAGCGCCACGCCCGGACGACGCGGTGGTCGAAGGCCTCGGGCTCGGTCCCGTCACCCACCTGGAAGCCGGTCAGCAGCAGTCCGCCGGGCCGCAGCACCCGCGCCAGCTCGCGCAGGAGCCGGTCGAGTGCTGCCGGCTCGGTGTGGATCAGCGAGAACCACGCGACCGCACCGTCCAGGCTACGGTCGTCGAGCGCCAGCGCTCCCAGGTCGCCCTGCTCGAAGGTGACCTCGGGGTGGCGGCTGCGGGCGATCGCCAGGAGCCCGGCCGAGCCGTCGATCCCGACCACGTCGAAGCCGTAGGACGCCAGCTCGGCCGACCAGTGCCCCGGCCCGCACCCGAGATCCGCAACCGCGGTCGCGGTCGCGCCGTCACGTTCGAGCAGGCCGGCGAAGCCGCTGAAGACGGCCCGGTCGAGGGGGTGCTGGAGCTCGACGTCACCGAACCGCTCGGCGTAAACCTCGGCCATCGCGTCGTAGGACGTGGCGATCTGGTGCATGGGTCGAGTGTCGTCCACAGGTGCTCGGTGGGGTCTGTTCAGGGGTGGCGATCGTGGGTAGGTTCGGCTGCATCGCGCCTCGAGGTCGGGCGTGGAAGTCTCGGGAAGGGCCTGTCTCGTGAGCCGTGTCGTGCATGCTGTCGCCGTCGGTGCCGTCGTCGGTCTGCTCCTGGCCGGCTGCTCCGAGGAGGATCCGCGCCCCCGGATGGCGCC
>NZ_JANNML010000059.1:0-54092 GCF_031397825.1 Nocardioides sp. | reverse complement strand
CGCTGCGAACTCCGGAGACACCGGCACTCCATCCTTGGCCATGCCCCAGGCTCGTCCAACCAGGGCCACACAGCCGATCAGGTGTCCGCGATGTCTTGAGACTTAATGTGTCCGCGATGTCCTGAGCCTTCACACAGCGGCACGGCGCTGGATGCGGCACACGACTCGAACCCGGCCCGTCAGTGGTCGTCAGGTCCGGACAGTCGTGTGCCGGTCGCAGCGCTGCAGCGCGCTCTGCGGCACACGACCCGACGACCGCGACCGCCGCGCACGGTCACGTCGGACCTCAGCGGCAGGCGGGCGCGTCGGGCAGCGGGGCGGGGACGCCGATCGTCGGCATCCCGAGCGTCACGCCGGCACCGGAGCCGGCGGGAGCGTCCTGGCGGGCCTCCCAGGCATCCCCCGAGCGCGTGCGGCGCACGACGGCCACGCTGTCGGCGACCAGGTGGTGCGGCGCGGCGTAGGTGATCTCGACGGTGACGCGGTCGCCCGGGCGGACCGGCTCCGCGGGCGCGGCGAAGTGCACGAGGCGGTTGTCGGGCCCGCGGCCCGACAACCGCAGGGTGGCGGCGTCCTTGCGGCCCTCGCCCTCGGAGACCATCAGCTCGACCCGACGACCGACCAGCTTCTGGCTCTCCGCCCACGCGATCTCGTTGACCAGCGCGACCAGGCGCTCGTAGCGGTCCTTGACCACCGCCGGCGACACCTGGTCCTCGAGCGTGGCGGCGGGGGTGCCGGGACGCTTGGAGTACTGGAAGGTGAAGGCCCCCGCGAAGCGGGCCTCGCGCACGACGTCGAGCGTCGCGGTGAAGTCCTCCTCGGTCTCACCGGGGAAGCCCACGATGATGTCGGTGGTGATCGCGGCGTCGGGCATGGCGGCGCGCACGCGCTCGATGATCCCGAGGTACTTCGTCGAGCGGTAGGAGCGCATCATCGCCCGGAGCACGCGGTCGGAGCCCGACTGCAGCGGCATGTGCAGCGACGGCATCACGTTGGGCGTCTCGGCCATCGCCTCGATGACGTCGTCGGTGAACTCCGCGGGGTGCGGCGAGGTGAAGCGCACCCGCTCGAGCCCCTCGATCGACCCGCAGGAGCGCAGCAGCTGGGAGAAGGCCTGCCGGTCGCCGAACTCCACGCCGTAGGCGTTGACGTTCTGCCCCAGCAGGGTGATCTCGGAGACCCCGTCGGCGACCAGCGCCTCGATCTCGGCGAGGATCTCGCCGGGACGGCGGTCCTTCTCCTTGCCGCGCAGCGCGGGCACGATGCAGAACGTGCAGCTGTTGTTGCAGCCGACCGAGATCGACACCCACGCCGCATAGGCCGAGTCGCGCTTGGTCGGCAGGGTCGAGGGGAAGACGTCGAGCGACTCCAGGATCTCGACCTGGGCCTCCTGCTGCACCCGTGCGCGCTCGAGCAGCACCGGAAGCGAGCCGATGTTGTGGGTGCCGAAGACGACGTCGACGTAGGGCGCCTTGGCCGTGATCGTCGCGCGGTCCTTCTGCGCCAGGCAGCCGCCGACCGCGATCTGCATGTCGGGGTTGGCGGCCTTGATCGGCGCCAGGTGCGACAGGTTGCCGTAGAGCTTGTTGTCGGCGTTCTCCCGGACCGCGCAGGTGTTGAAGACCACCACGTCGGCCTGCACGTCCGACGCCGCCGGCACGTAGCCCGCAGTCTCCAGCAGCCCGGTCAGCCGCTCGGAGTCGTGGACGTTCATCTGACACCCGTAGGTCTTGACCTCGTAGGTGCGTGCAGGACTCTCGAGAGCGGTCTCAGGCGTGGCAGTCATGGCCGTCCCAGGGTACGGCGAGCGCCTCTCACGGCCCGAATCCCGTCACCGTCCGCTGGCTAGGCTGCCGAGCATGCGCTTGCTGCTGAACGGAGACGACCTGGCCAGGCTCGCCAAGGAGAAGGAGCCCGACGAGGGGGTCGGCGACATCGACCTCGCGCAGGCCTACCCCTGGCCGACCGAGGGCACGTGGACCCGCGTCACCATGCTCCGCGCGCTCGACGGTGGCGTGGCCGGGCCCGACGGGCGCAGCCGCTCGATCTCCTCGGACATCGACCGCGAGGTCCTGGGCGAGGTACGCCGGCTGGCCGACGCGATCGTCGTCGGTGCGACGACGGTGCGCCAGGAGCCCTACGGGCCGCTGAAGGCGGATCCGGACGCCGCCGCCGAGCGCACGGCCCTCGGCCTGAGCGAGGCGCCGGTGATGGTGATCGTCAGCGGCAGCCTGGACCTGCCGTGGTCGGAGGACATGTTCGCCCAGTCCTTCCACACCCCGATCGTCGCGACGACCGAGGCGGCGCCCGACGATGCCAAGGAGGAGGCCCGCAAGCACGCGGAGCTGCTCGTCCTGCCCGGCGACGACCTCAAGGCCGCCGACCTGGTGGCTGCGCTGCACCAGCGCGGGCTGACGCGGCTCGTCTGCGAGGGCGGGCCCGGCCTCCTCACCGCCTTCGCGGCCGACGACGTCATCGACGAGGTCGACCTGACCGTCGCCCCGGTGATGCCCACGACCGTCATCGAGTCCTCGCCCGGCGACCTCGAGGCGGTCCCCGGCTTCTCGCTGGCCGGTCTGCTGCTGCACGACTCCTTCCTCTTCGCCCGCTACACCCGCGACCGAGAGCACGACGTCGACGCCGCGGACGAGGACGCGTCGTGATCAGCCTCGCCGCGCTGGCCGAGATGGCCGAGGCGCACCGCGACACCCTGGACGCCCCGGTCGCGCCGGTCGTGCTGGGCGACCGGGTCATCGACAGCGACACCACCCCCGTGGTCATGGCCACGCTCAACCTGTCGCGCGACTCGACGTACCGCGACTCGATCGCGACCAGCACCGAGTCGGCGATCCGCCGCGGGCGCATCTTCGCCGCGCAAGGTGCCGACCTGGTGGACATCGGCGCGGAGTCGACCAACGCCGCCGCCACCCGCGTCGAGCGCCAGGGACAGGTCGACAAGCTCGTCCCGGTCATCAAGGCGCTCGCCGACAGCGACGTCGTCGTGTCGGCCGAGACCTATCACCCCGACGTCGCGGAGGCCTGCCTCAAGGCCGGCGCGAAGGTCCTCAACTTCACCGGCGCCGAGCACCAGGAGGAGTTCTTCGACCTCGCGGTCGCCTACGACGCCACGGTGATCCTCTGCTCGGTCCTGGGCTCCAACGTGCGCGACGTCGCCGACGTCGAGCGGGAGGAGGATCCTTTCCCCGGCTTCGTCGACCACTTCACCGACCGCATCGCTCAGGCCCGCTCGCAGGGCCTCGAACGGATCATCATCGACCCGGGCCTGGGCTTCTTCTACGGCAACCTGACGGTGCCGTCGGTGCGCGTCGACTTCCAGACCCGGGTGATCCTCCAGACCTTCCGGCTGCGCTCGCTGGGCCTGCCGGTCTGCCACGCGCTGCCCCACGCCTTCGACCTGTTCCAGGAGCAGTTCCGCGAGGCGGAGCCGATGTTCGCGGTGCTCGCCAAGCTCGGCGGCACCGGGGTCTTCCGCACCCACGAGGTCCCGCAGGTGCGCGCCGTCCTGGACGCGCTGCAGTTCCTCCAGGTGCGCTGAGAGGCGCCGTCGTACGACGGGCCCAGCGGGTGTCGGGGAGGTCACGGCTCGGCATCACCCCAGTCGCCACATAGCCCATTCGGACTATCTACGGCTAGTGTCACCGGCCATGACCATGGTGGAGGGCGAGTCACGCCCAGCGGAGACCGGTGAGCCCCTCGTGGTGCTCGACGGCGTCAACAAGTGGTTCGGCAAGCTCCACGTGCTGCAGGACATCAACCTGACGATCAAGCGCGGCGAGGTCGTCGTGGTGATCGGCCCGTCGGGCTCGGGCAAGTCGACGCTGTGCCGCGCGATCAACCGGCTCGAGACGATCGACGAGGGCTCGATCACGCTCGACGGCCAGCCGCTGCCGCAGGAGGGCAAGGCACTGGCCAACCTGCGCGCCGAGGTCGGCATGGTCTTCCAGAGCTTCAACCTCTTCGCGCACAAGTCGATCCTCGAGAACGTCACGCTCGGCCCGATCAAGGTGCGCAAGAAGTCGAAGGCCGACGCCGAGACCCGCGGCAAGGAGCTCCTCGACCGCGTCGGCATCGGCCACCAGGCCGACAAGTACCCCGCCCAGCTCTCCGGCGGCCAGCAGCAGCGCGTCGCGATCGCCCGCGCCTTGGCGATGGATCCCAAGGTGATGCTCTTCGACGAGCCGACCTCCGCGCTGGACCCCGAGATGATCAAGGAGGTCCTCGACGTCATGGTCGACCTCGCCGAGCGTGGGATGACCATGGTCGTCGTCACCCACGAGATGGGCTTCGCCCGCACCGCCGCCGACCGGGTGCTCTTCATGGCCGACGGTCAGGTCGTCGAGGAGAACACCCCCGAAGAGTTCTTCACCAACCCCCAGAGCGATCGGGCCAAGGACTTCCTCGGCAAGATCCTCAAGCACTAAGGAGAATGCAGATGCGACACATGAGGATCAAGGCCGCCGTGGCCGCTCTCGGGCTGAGCCTCAGCCTCGCCGCCTGTGGTGACGCAGGCAGCGACACCGGCGGCGTCGACGTCGAGGCAGCCGACGTCAGCGCCGACGACTTCGAGGCCGGCTCCAAGATGGCCGAGATCGCCGAGGCCGGCGAGATCACGGTGGGCGTGAAGTACGACCAGCCCGGGCTGGGCTTCCAGGACGCCTCGTCCGACATCCCGACCGGCTTCGACGTCGAGATCGCCAAGCTCCTCGTGGCCGCTCTCGGCATCGACCCCGAGTCCGACTCCGTGACGTGGGAGGAGACCATCTCCGACAACCGCGAGCCCTACCTCGAGGAGGGGCGCGTCGACCTCGTGCTGGCGTCGTACTCGATCACCGACGAGCGTCGCCAGATCGTCGGCCAGACCGGGCCCTACTTCCTCACCGGCCAGCAGGTCCTCGTCGCCGAGGACAGCGACATCACCGGCATCGAGGACCTCGAGGGCGAGACGGTCTGCTCCGTGACCGGCTCCACCTCGCTCGAGAACGTCGAGGCCGCCGGCGCCGTGGGCGCCCCCGCCGAGACCTACTCGCAGTGCGCGGAGGACGTCCTCAACGGCACCGTCGAGGCCATGTCCACCGACGGCTCGATCCTGCTGGGCCTCGCGGCGCAGAACGAGGGCGAGCTCAAGGTCGTCGGCGAGGAGTTCTCCGAGGAGCGCATCGGCGTCGGCTACAGCCTCGAGAGCCCGGAGATGTGCGAGTTCATCAACGGCGTGCTCCAGGACGCCTACGACGACGGCTCGTGGGCCGAGGCCTTCGAGGCCACGCTCGGTGGCGACGGTGTCGAGACGCCGGAGCCCCCGGCGCTCGACGAGTGCCCCGCAGCCTGACCTTCAGCACCTGACGACGCGAGGGCGGCCGGCTTCCACCGGCCGCCCTCCGCTCGCTCCTGACGACACCGACTGAGAGGTTCTTGGTGGAAACGGTCCTGGACAACCTGGACGACGTGGGTCTGGCCTTCGCCTACACCGTGCTGCTCTTCGTGATCGCGGGAGTTCTGTCCCTCGTGTTCGGCACGCTGCTCGCGGCGGCTCGCGTGGGACCCATCGCGGTCCTGAGCAAGGCGACGGCCGTCTACGTCTCGATGATCCGCAACACCCCACTGATCATCGTCCTGATCTTCTTCCGCATCGCCGGGCCCAAGATCGGCCTGAAGTTCAACTTCGTCGACGTCACCATCGGCGACGTGCGCCTCAACAACCTCTTCACCGCGTGCGTCATCGGCCTGACCGTCTACACCTCGACCTTCGTGTGCGAGGCGCTGCGCTCCGGCGTCAACGCCGTGCCGCTCGGCCAGGCGGAGGCAGCGCGCGCGATCGGTCTCCCGTTCGCCGGGGTGATGCGCGAGGTGATCCTGCCCCAGGCCTTCCGCGCCTCCGTGCCGCCGCTGGCCAGCGTGCAGATCGCGCTGCTGAAGAACACCACCGTCGCCGGTGCCCTCGGGGTCTTCGAGGCCTTCGCCCGCATGCGCACCCTGACCAACAAGAATGCCGGGGACCGCATCGAGATCTTCCTGACCTTCGCGGTGATCTTCGTGATCCTCGTCGAGGTCGTCTCGTTCGCCGCCCACCGACTCGAGCGCCGCTGGAGGGTCGCCTGATGAGCTCCGCCGTCCTGTTCGACGCCCCCGGCCCCAAGACCGTCGCGCGCCACCGCATCTACACCCTCCTCGCCGCGCTCGGCCTGCTGGGCGTCCTCGCGTTCGTCGTGTGGAAGCTCTACAGCGAGGACCAGCTCACCTACGCCAAGTGGGAGCCGTTCATCACCCCGCGCTACCTCAACGCACTCCTCGAGGGGCTGCTGACGACCCTGCAGATGGCGTTCACCGCCGTGCTGGGCGCGGTCGTCGTGGGGGTCCTGCTCGGGGTCGGCAAGCTCTCCGAGCACGGCTGGGTGCGCTGGCCGTCGTGGGCGGTCGTGGAGTTCTTCCGCGCCGTCCCGGTGCTCCTGCTGATGATCTTCGTCTTCTACTCCTACGGCATCAGCCGCGGCGACAGCGGCGCCTACTGGAGCGTCGTCATCGCACTGATGCTCTACAACGGCGCCGTGCTGGCCGAGATCTTCCGCGCCGGGGTGCTCGCCGTGCCGAAGGGCCAGGCGGAGGCGGCCTACGCGATCGGCATGCGCAAGACCCAGGTCATGCAGATCGTGCTGCTTCCCCAGGCCGTCAAGATCATGCTGCCTGCCATCATCAGCCAGTGTGTCGTCGCGCTCAAGGACACCAGCCTCGGCTACGCCGTCGCCGCCCCCGGGCTCACGATCGTCGGCACGCGGATCTACACCAGCTTCCAGAACCAGGTGCCCACGGTCATCGTGATCGCCGCGATGTACATCGCCGTCAACTTCCTGCTCACCCTGCTCGCGACCTACCTGCAGCACAGGTTGGTCGGCGAGAAGAGCCCCCTCGACGTCACCAACGTCGCCAACATGCAGGGCGGCGCCAACACCGGCGGCGCGATCTGACGTAACACCACCCGAGCGGCCTCGTTGGCCCCACGTGTGCGACCACCACGCCGTCAGCGGTCCCGACCGCCGCACCCTGCTCGCGGCGGGCGCCGGGGTGGCGTCGTACGCCGCGCTGCAGGTGGCCGCGCCGGCGGCGGCCGGGAGCAGCCGGACGTTGCGCTTCTCGGGCCGGTTCACGGGGGTGGCGCAGGCCGACTGGCACTACCTGCCCTTCCGGGTGCCGCGCGGGGTGCGGGCGATCGAGGTGTCCTACGCCTACGAGGCGCTGGAGACCGGCGCCGGCTTCACGGCCAACGTCATCGACCTCGGGCTCTTCGACCCCCACGGCTTCCGCGGCTGGTCAGGCGGCGCCCGCTCGCGGGCCCGGGTGAGCGCGTCGAGCGCGACGCCGGGCTACCTCGCGGGGCCGATCGCCCCGGGCAGGTGGCGCGTCGCGCTCGGCCCCTTCCTCGTCGTGCCGCCGGGAGTCGCGTGGAAGGCCACGGTCACCCTGCGCTTCGGGCCACCGGGACCGGCCTTCACCCCTGCGCCTCCCCCGCGATCGGTCCGCGGCAGCGCCCCCGGGTGGTACCGCGGTGACCTGCACACCCACACCGTCCACTCCGACGGCCGCCACACGCAGCCCGCGCTCGCCCGGCTCGCCCGTGAGGCCGGACTGGACTTCCTCGGCTCGTCGGAGCACAACACCAGCTCCGCCGGGCTGAGCTGGGGCCGTCACGTGCGCCCCGGCGACCCGTTGCTGGTCGTCGTCGGCGAGGAGGTCACCACGCGCGACGGCCACTGGCTCGCGATGGGCCTGCCGGCGGGCACCTGGGTCGACTGGCGCTTCCGCCCGGCCGACGACCGGCTCGCCCGTGCCACCCGGCGGGTCCGCGGGCTCGGCGGCCTCGCCATCGCGTGCCACCCGTTCGTGCCGATCCCCGGCACCAGGTGGGGCTTCGGCAACGACTACGCCGACATGGACGCCGTCGAGCTGTGGAACGGACCCTGGACCCTCGACGACCAGGTCGCGCTCGAGGCCTGGCACGCCCTGCTGGTCGCCGGCCGGTTCGTCCCGGCCGTCGGCACCTCCGACTCCCACCACGAGGGACAGGAGGTGGGACGGGCGCAGACAGTCGTGCGGCTCCCGCTGCTGTCGAGCGCAGCGGTGGTGCGTGCCGTGCGGAGCGGCCACGCGTGGCTGGCCGAGTCCTCCGAGGTCGACCTGACCTTCACCGCGTCGCTCGGGGACCGCTCGGCCACCTGCGGCGAGCGACTGACGGCGTCGGCGACCGACCTCGTCGACGTACGCCTCGAGGTGCGTGGGGCCCCGGCCTGCCTCGCGCAGATCCACGGCCCGACCGGGCCGGTCGCGGGCGCGCTCACGACCGGGACCGACGGTCGCGCCGCGGTGACGGCGCGGGTGCCGGCGGCTGTCACGCCCTTCGTGCGAGCGGAGGTACGCCGCCTCGACGCTGCTCCGGTCGCCAACCCGCTCGAGGGCGTGCCCGCGCTGCCGATGGTCGCGATGACCAACCCGGTCTTCCTCGGCCCCGTGTCCCCAGGCTGAGGGTCAGGACTTGGGCGTCACCCAGAGCTTGATGACGCCCTCGATGACGACCGTGCCGTCGTCGCGGACACCCCTGACCCGCACCGGCAGGTCGGGGTCGCCGGAGGTCCACTGCGCGGGGTCGGTCTCGGCGATGCAGGTGATGTCGCTGGTCGCCTTGGCGGTGTAGGCGACGTCCATGCCCTTGGGGATCCACCGCTTGTCCGAGGGGATCGTGGCCTCGGCCAACGCACCCATCGCGGCCTCCAAGCCGTTGCACAGCGCGATCGCGTGCACGGTCTTCAGGTGGTTGTGGACGCCGCGGCGCTTGGGGATGACCAGCTCGGCGTAGTCGGGACGGATCTCGACGAAGCGCGGGCGGATGGTGGCGAAGTAGGGCGCCATCTGGCTGAACGCGAACGAGAACGCGCGCTTGCCGACCAACGGGCCGACGACGGGCAGGGAGGTGGACTTCTGCCACAGAGAGAGGACCTGGCTCATGCGACACACGTTACCAGTCAGTAACTTCAGCGTCGACGCATCGACTGCTGACACGTGTCAAATCTCCTGCTAGCGTCCGCCAGCGTGACCGACACTGTGACCCGTGCCACCCAGGAGTTCCCCGAGCTGGCCTGCTACGGCCTCGCCGGGCACAGCGCCAGTCCGGCCGACCTGCTCGACGAGGTGCGTCTCGCCGAGCGGCTCGGGATCGGGTCGGTCTTCCTCTCGGAGCGCTTCAACGTCAAGGACGCCGCGGTCCTCGCGGGAGCGGCCGTGGCGGCGTCGACGTCGATCGGGGTCGCGACGGCCGCCACCAACCACAACACCCGCCACCCGCTGGTCACCGCCACCATGGCCACGACGCTGCACCGGATGAGCGGCGGGCGCTACGCCCTCGGCCTGGGTCGAGGCTTCAGCCTGCTCTTCGACGTGATGGGCGTCCCCCGGATCACCGGTGCGCAGATGCAGGACGTGATCGGGATCTATCGCCGACTCTGGCACGGCGAGGCGTTCGGGCACGACGGCCCCGCCGGCCGCTATCCCTTCCTCAGCCAGGACAGCAGCTTCGACGAGGACATCCCGGTGCTGATGATGGCGATCGGCGACAAGTCGCTCGAGCTCGCCGGGCAGGTCGCCGACGGCGTCGTGCTCCACACCTTCCTCAGCGACGAGACCCTCGCGCGCTCGGTCCGCACCGTCCGTGACGCCGCGGCCGCCGCGGGCCGCGACCCCGCCGCCGTACGGATCTGGGCGGTGCTCGCCGTCGTCGAGGAGTCCGTGCCCGAGGAGCTCGCCCTGCGCAAGCTGGTCGGGCGGCTCGCGACCTACCTCCAGGGCTACGGCGAGGTGCTGGTGCGCGCCAACGGCTGGGACGTCGAGGACCTGCAGCGCTTCAAGGACGATCCCCTCGTGCAGGGGTA
Organism: Nocardioides sp.; assembly: GCF_031397825.1. GTDB lineage: Bacteria > Actinomycetota > Actinomycetes > Propionibacteriales > Nocardioidaceae > Nocardioides. Next base: position 44,160 of record NZ_JANNML010000059.1, on the reverse strand, counting down.
CGCCGGCGCGTTCGACGCCGTCGGCACGACCGAGCAGCTGACCTACCTGCGCGACCAGGTGCTGCCGGCGGCGTGGACCGCCGCGTCCGCGACCGGGTCCGCGGCCCACTGCGCGCAGCGGATCCTCGACCAGCTCGAGGCGGGCGCCGACAGCGTGGTGCTGCACGGCGCGACGCCCGGCGAGCTCGCGCCGGTGCTGGAGGCCTACCGCGCGATCCGACCGCCGGACCTCCCCGCGCTGCCGGTCAACCCGGGGCACGTCCGATGAGCGCGCCGATCGTCACCGACGCCTCCGGACTGACCGCCGCGTGGGTCTCCGAGGCGCTCGGGGCAGCGGTGACCGAGGTCGTCGCGGAGCAGGTCGGGACCGGGCAGATCGGCACCTGCTACCGACTGCGCCTGACGGGCGCGGACGTGCCGGCGTCAGTCCTGGTCAAGCTGCCCGCGGCCGACCAGGGCTCGCGCGACCTGCTCGCCGGCGCCTACCGCGGCGAGCTGATCTTCTACGCCGAGATCGCCCCGACCGTCGCCGTGCGCGTGCCGGCCTGCCACTTCGCCGCGATCGCGCCCGACTCGGGTGACTTCACGCTGGTCATGGAGGACCTCGCCCCGGCCGTGCAGGGCGACCAGATCGCCGGCTGCACCGTCGACCAGGCGCGCGACGCCGTGGTCAACCTCGCCGGGCTGCACGGCCCGCGCTGGAGCGACCCGACCCTCGAGGACTTCGACCACCTCTCGCTGAGCGGGCCCGAGGACGCCGCGATCCTCGCCGAGCTGGCCGGGCCGACGACCGAGCTGTTCATCGACGGGCTCGGCGACCTGCTGGCGGCCGTGGACGTCGACACCCTGCGCGCGTGCGTGCCGGTCATCGAGGCGTGGAGCCTGGCGCGGCCGGAGCGCTTCGCGCTGGTGCACGGCGACTACCGGCTCGACAACCTGATGTTCGCCCCCGCCGGGGCGTCCGCTGACGTCCCCGCCGTGGTGGCGGTCGACTGGCAGACCCTGTCGCTCGGGCTGCCGGCCCGCGACCTGGCCTACGTCGTCGGCACCTCGCTCGACCCCGCGGTGCGGGCCTCGAGCGAGCGCGACCTGGTGGCGGCCTACCACGCCGCCCTCACGTCGTACGGCGTCCGCGGGCACAGCCTGGAGGAGTGCTGGGACGACTACCGCTTCGCGATGGTGCAGGGGCCGCTGGTCGCGACGTTCGGCTGCGCCTACGGCACCCGCAGCGAGCGCGGGGACCGGATGTTCGCCACGATGGTGGCGCGCTCGTGTGCAGCCATCCGGGAGCTGGAGACGCTCGGCCTCGTGTGAGCTCGGCCCTCAGGCCAGGGACAGGAAGAGCTTCTCCAGCTGGTCCATGCGCTCGGCCGGCAGCTGCTCGCCGAGCTCGCTGGCGCGACGCCACTCGGAGGCGATCATCGCGAAGCCGGCGCGGTCGAGTGCGTTGGACACCGCCTTGAGCTGGTGCAGCACCGCATCGACGTCGCGCGCTTCCTCGATCATGCGCAGCACCCCGCCCAGCTGTCCTTGGGCGCGCTTGATCCGGTTGACGACGGCGACGAGCTCGACCGACTGAGTCTCCACTGCACTCCTGCTAGACGCGCGACCTCCGCGTCCCGGGTGCGGGAGGCGGACGTCCCCATGCGGACCCCCTGGAGCACCGGGTGGGTGCGCCTGTCAGGACAACCGTGCGCGTCAGGCGCTGGTTATGCAGGTCTAGACCCGCTGCACCAAAATCTCGATTCGGTTCCCGTGGCCGTCGTGGGTGTGCAGCCGTTCGTGGCCCGGGAACGTGTGGCGCTGGCTCAGGTCGAGGTCGAAGCCACCCAGCGTGAGCCGCGACGCCACGGCCTGGAAGTGGGCCAGGCTGTCGAGCACCAGCGCCAGGTGCGCCTTGCGGGCCGGGACGAACGGGTCCTCGACGCCGACGTGGACCTCCGCGGTGACGACACCGTGCTCGTCGTGGGCGCGGAACCACGCGCCGCCCCGCGCCCGCAGGTCCTCGGGCTTGTCGACCTCGGTCATCGCCAGCGCCTCGGCGTAGAACCTGCGTGCGACGTCCTCGCCACCCGGCGGGCAGGCGACCTGGACGTGGTGCAACCTCATGCAGGCACCTGCGCGACCACGAGGACGCGGCGGAAGGGCAGCACGACACGGCCGTCCCGAGCAGGGTAGGCCTCGCGCAGCCGCTGCTTGAAGTCCCGCTCGAAGTCGGCGCGCAGGTCGTCGGGCAGTGCCTCCAGCGTGGGGCGAGCGCCCGTGGCGCTCACCCACGTGAACACCGGGTCCTCCCCCCTCAGCACGTGCAGGTAGGTCGTCTCCCACGCGTCGACCTCGCAGCCCAGCGCGCTGAGCGTCTCGAGGTAGGCGGCCGCGTCGTGGCTCGCGGGAGACGCGATGCCGCCGGTGTGCTCGTCGTACGGCGGGAGGTCGGCGAGCTCCGCGCGCAGGGTGTGGCTGGGCTGGTCGACGTTGGCCGGCACCTGGAAGGCGAACCACCCCCCGGGGCGCAGGGCGCGCAGCAGGCCCGCCAGCAGCTCACGATGGCCCGGGACCCACTGCAGCGTCGCGTTGGAGACGAGCACGTCGACGCTCGCCGGCTCGGGTGACCAGCCGGTGAGGTCGGCGACCCCGAAGGCGATCGCGGGCTGGGCCGCGCGCGCGGCGGCGATCATCTCGGGACTCGAGTCGAGCCCGCTGACGGTCGCGCCAGGCCAGCGGTCGGCCAGCAGGCGGGTCAGGTTGCCCGGGCCGCAGCCGAGGTCGACGACGACCTGCGGGTCGGCGGCGTCGATGCGTGCGAGCAGGTCGACGAACGGTCGACCCCGCTCGTCGGCGTAGGTGAGGTAGCGCTGCGGATCCCAGCCGTGCGGCATGGTCGCCTCCCGAAGTATCTTGATGTCGAGATAACCTCACCACCAGAATCTCTCGATGTCAAGATTCTCGACCGGATCGGCTAGGCTTGCCGCCATGCGGGACGAGGTCGACGAGCTGGTCGAGGCGTGGGCGCGCGAGCGCGCGGACCTCGACCTCGAGCCCGTGGCTGTCTTCAGCCGGATCAGCCGTCTGGCCCGCCACCTCGACCTGGCCCGCCGCGCGGCGTTCACCGCCCACGGCATCGAGTCCTGGGAGTTCGACGTGCTGGCCGCCCTGCGGCGCGCCGGGGCGCCCTACGAGCTCTCGCCCGGGCGGCTGCTGCGCGAGACCCTCGTGACCAGCGGCACCATGACCAACCGCGTCGACCGACTCGCCGCGCGCGGCTTCGTCGAGCGCTACCCCGACCCCGAGGACCGGCGCGGCGTCATCGTCCGGCTCACCCGCGAGGGCAAGACGGCTGTCGACGCGGCGTTCGAGGCGCTGTTGGTCGCCGAGCAGGCGCTGCTCGCCGACCTGCCTGCGCGTGAGCAGAAGAAGCTCGCGGCGCTGCTGAGGACGCTGCTGGCGCCCTACGCCTGAGCGCCCGGGAAAAGTTGTAACACGCAGTTACAACATCTACGAGACCGTTGCAGCGGCCGGGTAGATGCGCAGACAGCGTGTTACAAGCGATCGGCCGCGCTCAGCTCAGCACCTCGGCCGCCTCGAGCCACTCGACCTCGACCGCGTCACGCTCGGCACTGACGGTGGTCAGCTCGGCGCTCAGCTCGGCCAGCAGGTCGTAGTCGTGGGCGTGCTCGGCGATCTGGGCGTTGAGCTCGGCCTCCCGCTTCGTCAGACGGGCCAGCTGCTTGTCGAGGCGCGCCATCGTCTTGCGCGCCGTGCGCTCCTCGGCGCTGCCGCTCTTGGGTCGTGAGCCCTCCTCGGCCGCCGGCGCAACCACCGGCGCGGAGGAAGCACCCGAGGACGAGGCGGCCGCGAGGGACGCCGTACGACGCTCGAGGTATTCGTCCACGCCGCGCGGCAGCATGGAGATCTGCCCGTCGCCGAGCAGCGCCCACACGGAGTCGGTGACCCGCTCGAGGAAGTAGCGGTCGTGGGAGACCACGATCAGCGTGCCCGGCCAGCCGTCGAGGAAGTCCTCGAGGACGTTGAGGGTGTCGATGTCCAGGTCGTTGGTGGGCTCGTCGAGGAGCAGCACGTTGGGCTCCTCGAGCAGCAGCATCAGCAGCTGGAAGCGGCGCCGCTCGCCACCGGAGAGCTCGCCGATGCGAGCGGTCAGCTTGTCGCCGGTGAAGCCGAAGCGCTCCAGCATCGAGGTGGCGCTGATCTCGCCGCTGTCGGTCTTCACCACCCGGCGGAACGACTCGACCATCGGCAGCACGCGCCCATCGGGATCGAGGTCGTCGAGCTGCTGGGTCAGGTGCTTCATCGCGATCGTGCGGCCGTGCTTCACCGTGCCTGCCGAGGGCGCGAGGTCACCCGCGAGCAGCGAGAGCACCGAGGTCTTGCCGGCGCCGTTCACGCCGACCAGGCCGACCCGGTCCCCCGGGCCGAGGCGCCAGGTGGCACGGGTGAGCAGGGAGCGCTCGCCGCGCTTGAGGTCCACGTCCTCGACGTCGATGACCTGCTTGCCGAGCCGTTGGGTGGCGAACTTCTGCAGCTCCAGCCGGTCACGGGGCGGAGGGACGTCCTCGATCAGGGCGTTGGCAGCCTCGATGCGGAACTTCGGCTTGGCGGTGCGGGCGGGAGCGCCTCGACGGAGCCAGGCGAGCTCCTTCGTGGCGAGGTTCTGCCGCCGGGCCTCGGTGGCCGAGGCCTGGCGGGTGCGCTCGGCCTTGGCGAGCACGAACGCGGCGTAGCCGCCCTCGTAGGCGTCCACCACCCCGTCGTGGACCTCCCAGGTCCACTGGCAGACCTCGTCGAGGAACCACCGGTCGTGGGTCACGACCACCATCGCGGAGGTGCGCTTCACCAGGTGGGCGGCCAGCCAGGCCACCGCCTCGACGTCGAGGTGGTTGGTCGGCTCGTCGAGCACGACCAGGTCGTGCTCGCCGAGCAGCAACGCGGCGAGCGAGCACCGACGGCGCTCACCACCGGAGAGCCCGACCACGGGACGGTCGAGGGACACCCCGGCGAGCAGCACCTCCACGACCTCGCGGGTGCGGTGGTCGGCAGCCCACTCGTGGTCGTCCATGCCGCCCAGCACGGCCTCGCGGACGCTGTGGGTGTCGACCAGCTCGTCGCCCTGGTGGAGGTAGCCGACGTGCAGGCCACGGGTCATCGAGACCCGGCCGGAGTCCGGCTCCTCCAGGCCGGTCATCACCTCGAGCAGCGTGGTCTTGCCGTCGCCGTTGCGGCCGACGATGCCGATGCGCTCGCCGACGGCGATCCCGAGGGACACGTCGGTGAGCAGCGGACGCACGCCGTAGGACTTGGAGACGCGTTCGAGGTTGAGCAGGTTAGCCATGAAGGTTCTCCACGAGATGGGCGCCGGCGACGGCACCGTTGGCGACCAGGACGACGGTGTGCCCGTGGCGCATCAGCGCCCCAGCCAGGTCGCGTGCGTGGTCGGACGACTCGCACAGGAAGGCACAGGTCGGGCCCGATCCACTGATGATGCCGCGCAGGGCACCCTCGGACTCCCCCCGCTCGAGCAGCACGCCCAGGTCGGGGCGCAGGTCGAGGGCGGGCTCCTGCAGGTCGTTGCGCAGCAGCCGCGCCAGCCGCACCGGGTCACCCGCGGCGACGGCGTCGAGCAGCTCGTCCGCCGGAGGCGGCACGGCCGGGGCATCGGGGAACAGCTTGTCGAAGTGCCGGTAGACCTGCGGCGTCGAGAGCCCCTCGCGGCTGGGCACGAGCACCCACCACCAGGTGCCGCCGTCGGGCAGCGGCATGACGTGCTCGCCGCGACCGGTCCCGAGGGCGGTGCCGCCGATGAGCGCGAACGGCACGTCGCTCCCGAGCTCGGCGGCCAGGGCCAGGAGGTCGTCGTCGGAGGTGCGCGCGTCCCAGAGCCGGTCCAGCGCCACCAGGGCTGCCGCCGCATCGGCCGAGCCGCCGGCCAGACCCCCCGCGACCGGGATGGCCTTGTCGACGTCGACGTGGCCGCGCACCGGCACCCCGTGATGGGCCGCCAGGAGCGTGGCCGCCCGGGCGACGATGTTGTCGTCGTCGACGGGGACGGCGCCGGGGTCGATGTAGTCGGCTACGCGCAGCCGCAGGTCCCAGGGGGCGTCCTGCTCACCCGGCAGGGTCGCGGTGAGGTCGTCGCAGAGGCCGACCGCCTGGTAGACGGTCGTCAGCGGGTGGAAGCCGTCGTCGCGTGGGGCTCCGACGCCGAGGTGGAGGTTGATCTTGGCTGCAGATCGGACCGTGATGTTGACCGTGGTCCTGACGGGGATGCTCACGCGTGCAGGACCTCCGCGATCCGGGCGAACTGCTCGACGGTGAGGCTCTCGCCCCGGGCCAGGGGATCCACGCCCGCGTGCTCCAGCACTGCCGCGGCGGCCTCGGCCGACCCTGCCAGGTCGCGCAGCGCACCGCGCAGCACCTTGCGCCGGTGGGCGAAGGCCAGGTCCACGACGGCGAAGACCTGCTCGCGGGTGGCCGTCGTGACCGGCGGCTCGCGCCGAGTCCACGCGACGAGTCCCGAGTCGACGTTGGGGGCCGGCCAGAAGACGTTGCGCCCGATCGCACCCGCGCGACGTACGTCGGCGTACCAGGCGGCCTTGACGGACGGGACGCCGTAGACCTTGGAGCCGGGCGAGGCCGCCAGGCGGTCAGCGACCTCGGCCTGCACCATCACCAGCCCGCGCTCCAGCGAGGGCAGCAGCATCAGCAGGTGGAGCAGGACCGGGACCGAGACGTTGTAGGGCAGGTTGGCGACCAGCGCGGTCGGCGGCGGGCCGGGGACCTCGGTGACGCGCATGGCGTCGGCGAGGACGACCTCGAAGCGGTCGGCCTGCTCGGGCGCGTGCTCGGCGATCGTCTCGGGCAGCAGGCCGGCGAGCTTGTCGTCGATCTCGAGGGCGACCACCCGCTGCGCCACCTCGAGGAGGGCCAGCGTCAACGACCCCAGGCCGGGGCCGACCTCGACGACGACGTCGTCCCCCGTGATGCCCGACTCGCGCACGATGCGGCGGCAGGTGTTGCCGTCGATCACGAAGTTCTGCCCGCGCTGCTTGGTGGGGCGCAGGTCGAGCCGGGCCGCCAGCTGACGCACGTCCGCCGCCCCGAGGAGTCTCGGGGCGGCGGAGGAGGTCATGCAGGAGAGGTTAGTGCTCAGGTCGGCAGACCCAACGAGGCGGCACAGCCCGGCCACGATCCGTAGCCCCCGGTGGCGTCGCGCAGGCGGGTCGCCACGGCGATCTGGGTCTCACGGCTGTTCTCGCTCGGGAGACCGGTCCCGCCGTAGGCCTGCCACGTGCCGAGGTTGAACTGCAGCCCGCCGTAGTAGCCGTTGCCGGTGTTGATCGCCCAGTTGCCGCCGGACTCGCACTGCGCGAGGGAGTCCCACACGGTGGTGCCCGTGGCGTAGGCGTCGACGGCCGGCGCGGTGCCGACCTCGACGATCTCGTCGACCGGGGCGCGCAGCACCTGCTGGCGCACGACCTCGCGCACGGTCAGCTCGCCGTTGCGGAACACCAGGCGGTAGGTGACGTTGCGCAGACCGTCGCGGCCGCTGCGCACGACGCTCGTCTCGCCCTCGGTCATCGTGTCGTCCTCGCGCTCGACCGTGCCGAAGTCGACACGCTCGCCCTCGACGCTCTTGCGGACCACGCGGACGTTGGTGAAGACGATCCGGTCACCGTCGGCGACGACGGAGGCCGGACCAGGCCGGGTCTCGTCCGTGCGGTGGAGGACGACGCCCATCTCCTTGAGCGCGTCCTCGACGGTCAGCGCGACCACCGTCTTCTTGACGGCCTTCTTCGGCCCGATCTTGAACGTGAGGTTCTTGGGGGTGACGACCTCCAGCTCGAGCCCGTCCCGGCTGATCGGGGCGCCACGGCTGGTGGACAGGTCGGCGTCGCGGAGCGTGAGGCCGATCTGGCCGAGCGCCGAGGCGACGTCGGTCGCGGTCACCCAGTGCGTCGTCTCGACCCCGTCGACGTTCAGGTCGACCGGTCGGGCGTACTTGATGGTGATCTTGGAGCCGTCGGAGACGGTCTCGTCGAGGCCGGGGGCCACCACGTCGCGGGCCGTGACCTCGATGCCCTCGTCCTCGAGGACCTCGCCGACGGTGTCCGCGAAGGAGGTGACCTCCTGCGTGCGGCCGTCGACCGACATGGTCACGGTCGTGCCCATCGACGCGTAGCCGTAGGTGGTGCCGGCGACGGCGATGGCAGCGACACCCACGAGGGCGGCCAGGGCCCGCTTGCTGCGGACCAGTCTTGCTAGCGTTGAGTGCTCATTGCTGGGCACGGTTCTCCGAACGTCGTCCTGCCCGGTCCTCGGGTGCCGGCGCGCCGCGCGGAGCTGCTGTCGCAAGGTGCGCGACGGGTGCACGGAGGGTGGTGAGCGCTGGTCAGATCGATCCCGATCCCGGCTGTCTGTCCTCCAGAACAACAGTGGATCGGTGGGATGTGCAAACCCTCGACCCCCTTCCAGGCGGGCCGGAGTGAGCCACGTCTCCTCGTTTTACCTGCTCGACGGCCTACCAGGACCCCCCGAAGGCGGCCTCGGTGTTGGCGTCGACCGCGACGCACAGCTCCTCCAGGTCGTCGCCGCGGACCTCCGCCATCAGCCGCATCGTGAGTGGCACCAGGTAGGAGGCGTTGGGGCGACCGCGGTAGGGCGTGGGGGTGAGGTACGGCGCGTCCGTCTCGACCAGCACCCGATCCCGGGGGGCCACGGCGAGCGCGTCGCGCAGCGGCTGGGCGTTCTTGAAGGTGACAGTCCCGGCGAAGGACAGGTAGGCACCCCGGTCGAGGCAGCGGCGGGCGAAGTCGACGTCGCCGGAGAAGCAGTGCATGACCCAGCGGTGCGGCGCTCCCTCCTCGTCGAGGACCGCCAGCACCTCCTCGTGGGCGTCGCGGTCGTGGATGACGAGCGTCTTGTCGAGTCGCTTGGCCAGGTCGATGTGACGTCGGAAGGACGCCACCTGGGCCGCGCGGCCCTCCTCACCGGTGCGGAAGTGGTCGAGGCCGGTCTCCCCCACCGCGCGGACCTTGTCGTGCACCTGGGCGAGCCGCTCGATCTCGTCCAGCGCGGCGTCCAGCGTGCCGGCCTCCGCCAGCCGGGGCGCCTCGTTGGGGTGCAGGGCGACCCCGGCCACCAGCGCGTCGTGCCGCTCGGCCGCCTCGACCGCCCAGCGGGCACCGGGCAGGTCGCAGCCGATCTGGACGATGCGCGACACCCCGACTGCGGCTGCGGCGGCGATGGCCTCCTCGGTGGCCAGCCAGTCACCGTCGGCGATGTCGAGGTGGCAGTGGTTGTCGACGACCGGATGGGGCAGCGGCTCGGGGGCCGGCGGTCGCTCCCGGTCGCGACGGCTGCCGCTCTTCTCCTCGGTCGGAGCGCGTGAGCGGGTGGGCTCACGCGTGGCGTCGTCGCTCATCACGCACCGACGCGGTCGAGGATCGCCTCGGCACAGGCCCCCGGGGCCTGCGTGGGGATCCAGTGGGTGACGCCGTGCAGCGCGACGAAGCGGTAGGGGGCGTCGACGTACCTCTCGGTCAGCTCGGCGCCCTTGCGACCCAACGCGACGTCGCCGTCGCTCCACAGCAGCGTGGTCGGGACGGTGACGTGCTGGCCGACGAGGGTCCGGTCGAGGAAGGGCAGCGCGCGGTACCAGTTCATCCCGCCCGTCAGTGCGCCGTCGTCGACGACCTCGGTGCGACAACGCGCGATCTCGTCGGGCGTCATCCCGGCGTGCGCCAGCGAGCGGTCGAACACCGAGCCCGGCCTGCGGGCGCTGAGCTCGGGGATCCGCGGGAGCTGGAAGAGCAGCATGTACCAGGATCGGAGCAGCTGGTTGCTCGAGAGCATCGAGCGGAGGAACGCGGTGGGGTGCGGCACCGAGACGGCCGTCAGGGTGCGCACCAGCTCCGGCTGCCGCAGGGCCAGCGCCCAGGCCACGATGGCGCCCCAGTCGTGCCCGACGACGTGGACCGGACCCCCGCCCCCGGCCGCTGCGACGAGCGCCGCCACGTCGTCGGAGAGCTCGGTGATGCGGTGGTCACGCCGGCGCGGCGGCCGGGCGCGGGGCGCGTAGCCGCGCTGGTCCATCGCCAGCGTGCGGTAGCCCTGCTCGTGCAGCAGCGGCGCCACCGTGCGCCAGCACGTCGCCCGCTCGGGGAAGCCGTGCAGCAGCACGACGACGTCGCCCTCGATCGGACCCTCGTCCAGCACGTCGAAGGTCAGTCCCGAGCGGTGGACCTCCGTGATCCGGGCGCTCACGCGCCGTGCACCAGGTTGTAGACCTCGCGCTTGGGCACACCGGCCAGCTTGGCGACCTCGACGATCGACTCCTTGCGACTCATGCCCCGATCCTCCCGCTCCTGCACGGCGGCGCGCAGGCTGGTCTCGTCCGTGGAGACGACCGGCCCGCTCGTCCCCTCGACGACGATCGTGACCTCACCGCGGATGCCCTCGGCGGCCCAGGCGACGAGGTCGGCGAGCGGGCCACGGCGCACCTCTTCGTGGGTCTTGGTCAGCTCGCGGCACACGGCGGCGGCGCGGTCACCGCCCCAGGCCTCCGCCATCGCCCGCAGCGCGACCTCGGTGCGGTGCGGCGCCTCGAAGAACACCATGGTCCGCTCCTCGCCGGCCAGGGCGTCGAGGCGTCGGGCCCGCTCACCGGCCTTGCGCGGCAGGAAGCCCTCGAAGCAGAAGCGGTCGACCGGCAGCCCGGAGACCGCCAGCGCGGTGAGGACCGCGGACGGCCCGGGGACGGCGGTGACCAGCACGTCGGCCGCGACGGCGGCCGCGACGAGCCGGTAGCCGGGGTCGGAGACGCTCGGCATGCCGGCGTCGGTCACGAGCAGCACCCGCTGCCCCGCGAGCAAGGCCTCGAGCAGCACCGGGGTGCGCGCCGACTCGTTGCCCTCGAAGTAGGAGACGACGCGGCCGGTGACCGTGACGCCCAGGTCGTTGGTCAGCCGCTTGAGCCGTCGCGTGTCCTCGGCGGCGACCACGTCGGCGGTCGCGAGCTCGTCGGCCAGGCGCGGCGGGGCATCGGCGACCCGACCGATCGGGGTGGCGGCGAGCACGAGCACGCCGGGGCCCTCTGCTCCGCCGGCCGTGTCCACGGGGCTCTTGTCAGTCACGGTCCCGATCATCGCAGCCCCCTCACGACAGCCCCGTATTGTTCGGCAGCGTGAGGACCCCGGCCCGGCTGCGCGGCACCCTGGAGGAGCCGCTGGCCAGCTGGGGTGCGTCGATCGGCGTCGCGCTGCTGGCGCTGGTGCTGCGGCTGTGGCACCTGGGCTCGCCCCGGGTCTTCGAGTTCGACGAGACGTACTACGCCAAGGACGCGTGGTCGATGCTCAACCACGGCTACGTCCGCACCTACGTCGACGACGCCAACGAGCGCATCCTCGACGGGCAGACCACCGGAATCTGGAACGCCGACCCGTCGATGGTCGTGCACCCCGAGGTCGGCAAGTGGCTGATCGCCCTCGGAGAGAAGGCGTTCGGCATGGACCCCTTCGGCTGGCGCATCTCCGCCGCGGTCGTGGGTGCGTTGATGGTGCTGGTCATGTGCCGGCTGGCCAAGCGGGTCACGGGATCGACCGCCCTGGGGCTGGTGGCCGGCCTGCTGCTGACCTTCGACGGCCTGCACTTCGTCCTGTCGCGGCTGGCCCTGCTCGACATCTTCCTCGCGTTCTTCCTGCTCAGCGCCGTGGCCTGCCTGGTGGTGGACCGCGACTGGCACCGCGCCCGACTGGCCCGCGAGGTCCAGGCCGAGGGGACCGACGGTCGCGTCCCGGCACGGTCCTGGGGGCCGGTCCGCCCGCTGCTGGTGCGCCCGTGGCTGCTGCTCGGTGGGGTGTGCTTCGGGCTCGCCATCGGCACGAAGTGGACCGCGGCGTTCCCGCTGGCGGCGTTCGGCATCCTGGTGTGGCTGTGGAGCGCCGGCGCCCGCCGCTCGGTCGGCGTGCGCTGGCCGGTGCTGCGCTCCGCCGTCGTCGACGGCGTCCCCGCCTTCGTGCAGCTGGTGCTGGTCGCGTTCCTCGTCTACGTCGCGACGTGGACCGGATGGCTGCTCAACGCCAGTGCCTACGAGGACGCGCTCTCCTCCACGCAGTACACCCGCTTCGTCGCCGAGGGGGCGACCTGCGACGACGAGCCGACGTTGAACGACGACCGGTGGCCGACCGCGACCGAGCCCGACGCGACCGGGGTCGCCGAGGCCTGGCAGTCGCTACGGTCGCTGACCAGCTACCACCAGGACCTGTACACCTTCCACGCGCACTTCCTGAACTGCAGCGAGCACACCTACCAGTCCCAGCCCCGGGGCGGGCTCCTGCTCAACCGGCCGGTCGGGGTCGCGGCTGACACCGGCATCGAGCCCGGCACCCGGGGCTGCCAGGCACCGCAGGGCAGCAGCTGCCTGCGCCAGGTGCTGCTGCTGGGCACGCCCGTGCTGTGGTGGGGCGGCATCGTCGCGCTGCTCTTCGCCGTGGTGATGTGGGTCGGAGCACGAGACTGGCGCTTCGGCCTCACCGTCGTCGGGGCCGGGGCGACCTGGCTGCCGTGGTTGCAGTACGACGACCGGCCGATCTTCCTGTTCTACGCGATGCCGATCCTGCCGTTCATGATCCTGGCGATCACCCTGGCCATCGGCAGGCTCGTCGGCCCCTCGTCCCACCCCTCGCCCCGTCGTACGACGGGCGTGGTGCTGGCCGGCTCGTTCGTCGTGCTGGTGCTGATCAACTTCGCGTGGTTCTGGCCGATCTACACCCACGAGCTGCTCACCCGGGCGGAGTGGCTCGACCGGATCTGGTTCACCCGCTGGATCTAGGCCCCAGCGCCCGCCCGGGCCGCCGCTAGTCTCGGTCCATGACCTCGTGGCGCCCCGTCTGGGGAGACTTCCCCCAGCCCCTGCTGGACTTCTGGACCGAGCGCCACCTGTGCACGCTGACGACGCTGCGACCCGACGGCCGGCTCCACGTGGTGCCGGTGGGCGTCGCCCTCGACCACGAGGAGCAGTGCGCCTGGGTCATCACCAGCGCAGCCTCGCGCAAGGCGCGCAACCTGCTCGAGCCCGGGCAGGTGGCCGCGTGTGCGGTCGACGGCGCCCGGTGGTCGACGCTGGAGGGCCACGGGGTCGTCGTCGACGACGCGGCCTCGGTGGCCCGGGCGTGCGAGCGCTACGCCTCGCGCTACCGGGTCCCGCGGGAGAACCCGACGCGGGTGGCGATCCGCATCGACGTGGAACGCTTCGTGGGCTCGACCGGGCTCTTCTCAGCCGGCCTGGGCTGAGTCTTCCTGGGGCGCCTCGTCGAGGCAGGAGTCGGCGTAGGCGACCAGGTCGCGGGCGTTGAAGTGAGACGGGTCGTCGTGGAAGCCCTCGACGATCAGCTGCGTCACGTCGGCACCGCGCTCACGCAGCCCCGAGGACAGCGGCCCGGCGTTCTCCTTGAAGATGACCCACTGGTCGCCGCGCGAGGCGACGATGCGGTAGCGGACGCTGACCGGCAGCGACTCCACGTTGGCCACGGGGTTGCGGTCGGGCGGCACCTTGCCGGCGAAGGCCTTGAAGATGAAGCCCGGGCCACCGGGGACCTCGTCCATCTCGGTGAGCGCGATGGCCGGCTTCACGCCGTACCAGCAGTTGGGGGCCTTGACACCGTGGATGAGGGCGTTGAGCGAGACCGAGCCACCCATGGAGCCCGAGACCCAGAGGGTGACCGGGAGACCCGTCTTCTCCTCGGCCCAGTCGACCAGGAGCTCGGCGTCGCGGGTGGAGGCCGGGTTGCCCCAGGACTGGGCGTGGAAGTTGGACGAGGCGATGGCGTAGCCCTCGCGACGCAGCGCGTCGAGCCACGGGCCGTCGATGCGGTCGTTGACGTTGCCGCCCTGGCCGTGGAACCAGACCACGAGGCCCTTGGGCTCGATGCCCTCGCCGGGCGTGGTCAGGCGGACCTCCTCCCCGGCGAGGCTGCCCCGGAGGGTCTCGCTGGGCGGCTGGCCCGTGGAACCGGTCGTCAGCAGGACCGCCACGAGGGCGAGCGCGATCACGAACGCACTCCGCATCGGCCATCACCCCCCACTCGTGCCGGGCCGGAGACCAGAATATCCGGTCGGTCCGACGCTGCGGCAATCCTGGTCGATCTGCGGGCCACTGTCGCGGTCCAGACCGGTGATTGAGACTGCCGGTAACGGGCACCGACGCTCATGACCCGCCTGCTCACGATCGTGCCGAGCCGCCTGCTGATGCGCCGTTCCTGCCGCACCTGCCGCACCGTCCCGGTCGAGCGCCCCGGCATGGTCTGCTCGCCGCAGTGCTTCGAGGCGCGCGGCCGCTGAGCAGTGCCCCCGGGACGGTCGCTGCTCACGCAGCGGGCAGGTCGAACGCGAAGGTCGTCCCCCCGGAGCGCCCATCGGTGGCCGACCGACACACGATCTCGCCTCCGTGGCGCTCCACGATGGTGCGGCAGATGGCCAGTCCGAGCCCTGTCCCGACGTAGCTCGTGTCCTCGGTGTGGGCGCGGTGGAAGCGGTCGAAGATCGCCTCGCGTTGCTGGTCCGGGACCCCGATGCCGTTGTCCGTCATCTCGAGGAGCACACGGTCCCCGGAGCGGGTGCCGCTCACGACCACCCGCGGGACCGTGTCCGGTGCGACGTACTTGAGAGCGTTGCCGATCAGGTTCGACACCAGCTGGCGCACCAGGTCGACATCGACGAGGACCGGTGGGATGGGTCCGACGCAGACCGAGGCAGACGCTCCCGCCTCGCCCGCCACCTCCGTGAGGAGGCCGTCGTCACCGCCCAACGTGCAGGCCACAGGCTCCATCCGGCCCCCTGCGGCGGTCGCCTGGAGCAGGAGGTCGGAGATGAGCTCCTCCATGCGGACCGTCGCGACGAGGGCTCGCTCCATGGCGCGACGCACGAGTGAGGGCTGGCCCTGCACGCACACCTCACCGCCCTCGACCGCAGGATCCAGACCCCCGAGCGCCACGTCCAACCAGCCGTGCATCACGGTCAGCGGGCTACGGAGGTCGTGAGCGACCACCTCCGCGAACTCGGTCAGCCGGTTGCTGTGGCTGCGCTCGTCGGTCACGTCGCGATAGACCACCATCGCCGCCGTGGCAGCCCCCGACCCTCCACCGGTCAGGGCCGAGGCCGTCACCGAGAGCACCCGCTCGCTGCCGTCGCCCCGGCGGAGCACGACGTCGTGTGCTGGGACTGCGCCCTCACGCAGAGCGCGCATCGAGGGATGCTCATCGGCAGACAGCTCAGTGCCGTCCGTACGCAGCACCTGATAGTCACGGGCCGACTCCTGGTAGCCCGTGGCGCTCGACTCCAGCAGTGCACGGGCGGCGGTGTTGGTCCGGACGAGCGTGCCCTGGCGGTCGACCACCACCAGCCCCTCGCTCATCGACTCGGTCATCGCGTCGAGGAGCTCAGCGCGCGCTGCCGTCTCCTGCTGGGAGTCGCGCAGCTCGCGGACGAGCGAGACACGCTCGTCGCGGCCCGTGGCCAGTGCCAACACGGTGAGGAGCTGGGTGAGGATGTAGGCCTGGGTCACGAGGGCCTGCGTCTCGACGGCACCCAGGGCCCCGAAGGGCCCCCTGCCCGCCAGTGTCGCCACCAGCGCCAACGCCCCGAAGCAGGCCGAGTGGAGCGCCGCGACGAACGTCGGGAAACGCGTGGCGCTCCAGACACCGATGATGAGCGGCAGGAACGAGAGGGGCAGCTCCGACTGGAGGAAGACCGCGCCGTAGGCCGCCACCGAGATCGCGAGCAGCCCGACCAGCTCAGGGACACGCGAGCGTGGCACGAGCACCCAGCGTCCCCTCGACCGAGACTCGCGGACCCACTCCCAGGCGAGGTGCCCGACAGCGCCCACGAGGAAGACACCGGCGAGGTTGCGCGCCCACCAGTCCAGGAGGACCAGCCCCTGCGCAGGTGCGTCCAGCCCCATGAGCACGCTCGTGCCGATGACCGCGCCCACACCGGTGGCAACCAGGACCGCGGCGCTGCCCCGCACCAGGACACCGGGCTCGTGCACGCTCACGGACCCTCCGGCTCCGAGGAGGCCGGGGCACCAACGCCGCAGCAGCGTCACCATCAGCAGTGTCTGGACGAATCCCGCGACCACCAACGCGACCGTCACTCCTGGTGCGGCACCGCTGACGGTCGACAGCACACCGCGGGTGACGGCCATGGCGGCGAGGCAGAGCACGGCTCCACGCGTCGTCTCCTGGGACATCAGCCACAGAAGTGCCACACCCGCCGCGGGCG
Organism: Nocardioides sp.; assembly: GCF_031397825.1. GTDB lineage: Bacteria > Actinomycetota > Actinomycetes > Propionibacteriales > Nocardioidaceae > Nocardioides. Next base: position 27,870 of record NZ_JANNML010000059.1, on the reverse strand, counting down.
CCACCAGCCCCACGGAGGACGCATCGGCCGCGGTCAACCGCCCGAGGATCACCAGGACGGCGAAGGCCGTCCACCAGAGCACGAAGGAGCGGACGTGGCTCCGGACACCCGAGATCTCCGTCATGCGGGGCCCTCCGTGGCCGTGCGTGCGTCCCGGACGAGCCGACCGGCACGCCGCGCGAGCTCGGCCGCACGACCCAGCGCGGCGTCGCGGTCGTTGCCCGGAGCGGCCGCGGTGTGGACCGCCACTTGAAGCGCCGCGACGGCCGCCTCGAGCTCGTCCAAGGTGGACCTCGATCCGGGCCCGCCGACCGGCGAGGGCACGACCGCAGCCGTCGCGCTCGCGATCCAGCGGTAGCCGACCCCGCTCTCGGTCCGCACGAAGTGCGGCTCCTTGGCCTCGTCGTGGAGCTTGCTGCGCAACGAGCGCATGTGGACCCTCAGCGAGGTCTGGGTCTCGGCTCCGTGGGTGGCGTCCCACACCTGCGTGACCAGCCAGCGGTGCGTCAGCAGCCGACCGGGATGTCGCGTGAGCGCCTCCAGCAGTCGCCACTCGATGGAGGTGAGACGTTCCTCGGTCCCGTCCAGGAGCAGTCGCTGGGTCTCGACGTCCACGCACACCCGCCCGAAGCAGCGGCGCAGACCGCCGTCGTCCTGTGACGTGGCGGCCCGTCTCGCGACCGCTCTCAGACGCGCCGCGAGCTCGCGAGGCTCGAACGGCTTCTGGAGGAAGTCGTCAGCACCGGCGTCCAACGCGTCGGCACGACTGCCACGGCGGCTCGTCCCGCTCAGGACCAGCAACGGAGCCGCACTCCAGCTGCGGAGCTCCCTGATGACGTCGATCCCGGACATGTCGGGCAGCCCGAGGTCCAGCAGGACGAGGTCGGGTTCCTGGCGGCGTGCCAGGTCCAGCCCCTCGGCGCCGGTCGACGCGAACAGCGCGCGGTAGCCGAAGTGCACCAGGAGCTCCTCGAGGAGGAGGTTGATCTCCTTCTCGTCCTCGATCACCAGCACCGTCGGCATGGGCTCACGTTAAGGCGCCGAACGCTGGAGGGTGAACACATCGGTCCTTTACGAGTCCTTCACGTGTCGCACCACCAACAGCTGCGCCACGCGGCGTCACGCACCCAACCTGGACACATGGCCGCCATCCTCGTCGCCGACGACGACCCCGACATCCGCGAGATCGTCGCGCTCATCCTCGAAGTGGCCGGCCACGAGGTCAGCACCGTCGCTGACGGGGCTGCCGCCGTCGCAGCGATCAGGCACCAGGCCTACGACCTGGTCGTCCTCGACAACACGATGCCCGTGATGTCCGGCCTCGAGGTCCTCCGCACCTGCCAGGACCTCGAGCCCTGCCGGCGCCCGATCTTCTTGATGCTCTCAGCGCTCAACGGCCGCCGCGACGTGCGGGCAGCGCTGGACGCCGGAGCCGACTCCTTCCTGCCGAAGCCGTTCGAGGGCCATCGGCTCGTCACGTGCGTCCGCGAGCTGCTGGAGGCAGGCCGGCTCGAGCCGGCCGTGGACGGCTGACGGTCACGACGGCTCGACGACCCGAGGGTCGAGCGCCAGCGCCTCGATGAGCCGCAGCGCCCACTCGAGCGTCGCCGGGTCCTCGGGAAGGTGGCTCTGCTCGAAGCCGACCAGGAGGTAGATGCCGGCCTTGGCGAGCCGCTCGGACAGGTGCGGGTCACCGGTCACCGCCAGGAAGGCGGCACTGACCGCCTCGAGGCGCTCCTGGTCGACCTGGGCGACGACCCGGCCGACGTCGGCGTCGATCCCGCCCCAGACCCGGATGGCGGCCTCGGCACGGTGCGGCAGCGACATCGCCGCCGCCACCAGGTCGTCGAGCCGGTGCAGGTCGTCGGTCTGGCTGGCCGCGAGCCGGGCCACCCGCAGGGTGCCGTCCTCACGCCAGAAGTCGAGCAGCCGGTCGGTGAACTCCTTCCAGCTGCTGAAGGAGTGGTAGAACACGCCGGTCGTGAGCCCCATGCGCCGGCACAGGGCGCGTACCTTGAGGGCGCCGTAGCCGTCCTCGGCGAGCACGTCGAGCGCGGCGTCGTAGAACTTGCCCTCGGTGGAGGTCGGGGCCATCCGGTCCGTCGTCATCGGCTCTTCCTCGGTCGGGCACGGGACTCGCGGTCGCGGCCCCATCATTCCCACACGAGCCCGGGTCAGGGCGGACCACCCCTCGCCGACCGAGGGAAGGGTGCCGTGTGGCCGTGCTTCTCGTTGAGTCGCGCCGCCTGCCGGGTCAGGTGGTCACGCTCGGCCAGGTCGTGGGCGCGGTGGGCGGCGTCGGCGTAGAGTCGGGCGGCCAGAGCGAGGTCGCCGTCGCGCTCGTGGAGGTACGCCGCCACGGCGGTGTGGCGCGGCACCTCGGTCCCCACGCCCGCGAGGGCGGCCAGCCCCGCGCGGGGGCCGTCGGCCTCACCGACCGCGACCGCACGGTTGAGCCGGACGACGGGGTTGTCGGTGAGCCGCACGAGCTCGTCGTACCACTCGACGACCTGCACCCAGTCGGTCTCCTCGGCGGCGAGCGCGTCAGCGTGCAGCGCCGCGATCGCGGCCTGCGCCTGGAACTCCCCCAGCCGGTCCCGGGCGAGGGCGGCCTGCAGGATCGTGACGCCCTCGGCGATCGCGGCGGTGTCCCACCGGCTGCGGTCCTGCGCCGCGAGCGGGACAAGGCTGCCGTCGGGAGCGGTCCTGGCGGTGCGGCGAGCGTGGTGGAGCAGCATCAGCGCCAGCAGGCCGGAGACCTCCGGGTGCTGCACCATCGCCGCGAGCTGCCGGGTCAGGCGGATCGCCTCGACGGCGAGGTCGACGTCCCCGGAGTAGCCCTCGTTGAAGACCAGGTAGAGCACCCGCAGGACGGTCGCGACGTCGCCGGGCTCGTCGAGCCGCACACCGGCGACCGTGCGCTTGGCGCGGCTGATGCGCTGGGCCATCGTCGCCTCGGGCACGAGGTAGGCCTGCGCCACCTGGCGCGTGGTGAGCCCGCCGACCGCGCGCAGGGTGAGCGCGACCGCCGAGGACGGCGTCAGGGAGGGGTGCGCACAGAGGAAGTAGAGCTGGAGCGTGTCGTCCAGCTCGTGCGCCGGTCCGGGCGACGGCGCCTCCTCGACCCGTTCCTCGCGCCGACGACGAGCCGTCTCCGACCTGCTCGCGTCGAGGAAGCGGCGCCACGCGACCGTGACCAGCCACGCCTTCGGGTCCCGTGGCGGGTCGTCGGGCCAGACCCGCCAGGCCTCGACCGCAGCGTCCTGCACGGCGTCCTCGGCCGACACGAAGTCGGCCCCGCGGCGGACCAGGATCCCGAGGACCGCGGGCGTGAGGCCGCGCAGCAGGACCTCGTCCACCTCGTGGTTCACGGCACCCTCACTCCGTGATGGTGGGCGGCTCGGTCAGGAAGGGGCGCAGCTCGAGCCACTCGTGGATCGGCCTGCCGCCGGCTCCGGGAGCAGCCGACAGCTCCCCGGCCAGCTCGAGGGCCCGGTCGTAGGTGTCGACGTCGATGACCATCCAGCCCGCGATCAGGTCCTTGGTCTCCGCGAACGGCCCGTCGGTGATGGGTGGACGCCCCTCGCCGTCGTAGCGGACGAACGTGCCCTCGGGCGACAGGGCCTGCCCGTCGACGTACTCGCCGGTGCCCTCGAGCCGGGTGGCGAAGTCGTTCATGTACTGGATGTGGTCGGTGATCTCGTCCTGGGTCCACTGGTCCATGGGGACGTCGTTCACCCCGGTCGGAGCGCCTCGGTAGTGCTTGAGCAGCAGGTACTTGGCCATGGTGGTTCCTCTCGGTGGTGCGACCCATCCTGGTCGCTTCGTCCCTGGGACGGAACCGGCCGGCGATCCTCGACACCGGGTGACCCGACGTCACCACGATGACCAGGCCGATCTGTCCGAAGGGACCATGTCATGACGTGGGGTCGTCCCTAGGCTGGAGGTCCGTGCGCGGGAGGGAGGGGACATGATCGTGCCTGCGCTGAGCCTGGTGGTGGACTCCGCGGCACTCCCACCCGCGCGATCTGCACCGTCGCTGCCGGCGATGAGCCGCCTCGTGCAGGCAGTCCGCGACCTCGCGGCCGCGCGCGACCTCGAGCGCATCGTGGAGATCGTCCGTCACGCGGCACGGGAGCTGGTCGACGCCGACGGCGCGACGTTCGTGCTGCGCGACGCGGGCCAGTGCTTCTACGTCGACGAGGACGCCATCGAGCCTCTGTGGCGTGGACAGCGCTTTCCCCTCCAGGCATGCATCAGCGGTTGGGCGATGCTGAACGGCGAGCAGGTCGTCATCCCCGACATCTACCTCGACGACCGGATCCCTCACGTCGCCTACCGACCCACGTTCGTCCGGAGCCTGGTGATGACGCCGATCCGCACGGCGGAGCCCGTGGGCTCGATCGGGACCTACTGGGCCGACGAGCACGAGGCCACCCCCGCCGAGCGGGAGCTGCTGCTGGCGCTGGCCGACAGCACCTCGGTCGCCATGGAGAGCATCCGGCTCCTCGACGAGCTCGAGGGCCGGGTCGCCGAGCGGACCCGCGAGCTCGAGGTCACCAACCGCGACCTCGCGGCGTTCGCGCACGTGGCGGCACACGACCTCAAGGCACCCCTGGCGACCATCTCGGGGTATGCCGAGCTCATCGCCGACATGGAGGCTGCCTCCCTGAGTGCCGAGGGTGCCAGCGCGCTAGGTGCCGTCCGGCGCCAGGCCACCAGGATGGCCGACCTCATCGATGCGGTGCTCGCCTACAGCACAGCGACGACCACGGCGCTCGAGCTGGGGGTGGTCGACCTGGGCGAGGTCACCGGCAGCGTACTGCGCGACCTCGAGGAGCTGATCGTCGCTCGCGGCGCAGAGGTCGAGGTCGGAGAACTGCCGTCGCTGCACGGCTCCGCCGCACTCCTGGAGCGGGTGGTCCAGAACTTGGTGGTCAATGCGATCAACTACGGCGACTCCGACGCACCGCTCGTGAAGGTCGACGGCAAGGTCCTGGAGGGGGCCGTCCGGTTCACCATCAGCGACAACGGCCGTGGGGTCGCACCGGAGGAGCGCGAGGCCATCTTCGACATGTTCATGCGCGGCCGGGCGGGCTCGCTCCAGCAGGGCTCGGGCATCGGGCTCGCCTTCGCCCGTCGGGTGGTCGCACGACACGGTGGGACCCTGACGGTCTCCACCGCCGAGGGTGGAGGCGCCTGCTTCACCCTGGAGCTGCCCGACTCGTCGGCACCGCCGGGCTGAGCGGTCGGTCCGCTCGATCGGCGACTGCGCGGTGCCGCCCGCGCGCCGGGCATGAGAAAGGCCCGCAACCGGCGTCTCTGCTGGCTACGGGCCGAATCTGATGGGTGGAGCTGAGGGGATTCGAACCCCTGACCTTCTCATTGCGAACGAGACGCGCTACCAACTGCGCCACAGCCCCATCACGTCGTCGGGGTGACCGACGGCGCGGGTCGAAACGTTAGCACCAGCCGTGCGGGCCGGCCGAATCGGTCAGGACCCGGTCGCCCGGCGGGTCTCGTCGTCCTTGCGGGCGGCTTTGGCGGCACGCTCGGCCTCCTCGGCCCCACGGGCGAGAGCGCTGTCGATCTCGGTGCGACCCGAGGTCCAGACGCCGGTGGAGTCGAGGTCGATGGTGCGGACGGTGCGGCGGGTGGCTGGCTCCTTGGTGACGTACGTCGGGAGGGTCACCGGCACCAGGTCCCAGGCGTCCGGATCACGGGGTCGCTCGACCGCGACCGTCTCCTCGACGACCGCCACGATCTCCTCGGTGACGGGGCCGTCGACCTCGGTCGGCTCCTCGACCACGAGCGGCAACCGGCCGGTGGGGGCCACCGCACGCTCGCGCTTGACCATCACGCGGCACGCGACCAACCAGGCGACGAGCAGGCCCGCGGGGACGGCGAGGTAGGGCACGGCGACGACGGACGTGGCGGCGAGGACCGCGGCGACGACGTTGGCGACCAGGATCAGCGAGACGACCCGCAGCCGACGCTTGGCAGCGAGGCGAGCGGCCTCACGGCGGGCGCGGAGCGGGACGGGGGTGGGCGGTGCCGCCACGGGCGCGGCCGGGGTCGCGACGGCGACGCTCGTCGACTCCGCGGTGGCAGCGGGCCGGCCCGGCACGACGAGCCGGGCGCTGCTGCGGCTGGTCGGCTCGCGACGGGCCAGCACACGCATCGTGTGGGAGAAGCGGTCCACCGAGCGGGTGCGGGCCACCTCCTCGTGGTGCTTGAGCGCCTTGGGGACGAGGTAGACGGCCCAGGCCACTGCCAGGGCTACGAAGATGAGTGCGCTCAGGTCCACGGGACTGAGGTTAGGTTCGCTACCCCGATCTGGGGCGGATGTCTAGTGGTGTGTCGCAAATTGCTCGTGTTGCTGATGTGATTTCTGGGTCTGCTCTCAGGTGGCGGCGTCCAGCCGCGCCACCATCCCGCCCGGACACTCCTCGACGGTGACGGCGTAGATCCGGTGGTCGCGCCACGCGCCGTCGATGTGCAGGAACCGCGGGGCGTAGCCGACCTCGCGGAGCCCGAGCTTCTCCACCACGCGCAGGGAGTTGGAGTTCTCCGGGCGGATCGCGATCTCGATGCGGTGCAGGCCGGCGGTGGTGAAGCAGTGGTCGATCGCCATCGCGACGGCGCGCGGCATGACCCCGCGGCCGGCGACGTCGCGGTCGAGCCAGTAGCCGATCGAGGCGAACTGCGCCGAGCCTCGCACGATGTTGTTGACCGTGAGCTGCCCCGCGAAACGGCCGTCGACCTCCACGGCGAAGGGGTAGGTCGTGCCCCGGTCGGCCTGGTGGCGCAGGCGTCGTACGAGCACGCGGAACGTCGTGGCACGCGCGGTCGAGCCGGGAGGCACCGTGGCGTCCCAGGGCAGCAGCCAGGCGGCGTTGCGCTGACGGGCCGAGCGCCAGGCATGGACGTCACGCCGGGCCAGCGGCCGCAGCGTCACGACCGGGGACGTGCCCGAGGAGAGGCGGACCGGCCAGGCCTTAATGGTCGCTCCCGACGATCTGCTCGACGGCGTGCACCAGGATCGGACGCAGCACCTCGAGACCGTCCTTCACGCCCCCGCGCGAGCCGGGCAGGTTGACCACCAGCGTGCGCCCGGCGACGCCGGCCAGGCCTCGCGACAGCATGGCTGTGGGGATTCCGGCCGCGACGCCGTAGGACCGGATCGCGTCGGCGATGCCGGGCACCTCGCGGTCGAGCAGCGGCCGGGTCGCCTCGGGCGTGCGGTCGGTCGGGGTGAGCCCGGTGCCGCCGGTCGTCAGCACGGCCCGCGCACCGGCCGCGATCGCGGCGGCGATGGCCTCGCCCACCGGCTCCCCGTCCGGTACGACGACAGGAGCGTCGACGACGAAGCCGAGCTCGGCCAGGAACGACACGATCAGCGGGCCGGTCGTGTCCTCGTAGACGCCGGCAGCGGCGCGGTTGGACGCGACGACGACGGTGGCGGGCAGCCCCTCGGCACCTGAGGTCATCGCGACCAGTCCCCGGACTTGCCCCCGGTCTTGGTCTCGACGCGCACGTCGGTGATCACGGCGGCCTTGTCGACCGCCTTGACCATGTCGATGACGGTGAGCGCGGCGACCGAGACGGCGGTCAGCGCCTCCATCTCCACACCGGTGCGGTCGGTGGTGCGCACGGTCGCGAGGATCTCGACGGCGTCGTCGGTGACGCTCAGGTCGACCGACACGGCCGACAGGGCGAGCGGGTGGCACAGCGGGATCAGCGCGGGCGTCTGCTTGGCGCCCATGATGCCCGCGAGCCGTGCGACGGCGAGGGTGTCGCCCTTGGGCACGCCCTCCCCGCGCAGCAGCGCGATCACCTCGGCCGACAGCAGCACGCGACCGGACGCGCGAGCCTCGCGCGCCGTGACGTCCTTAGCGGAGACGTCGACCATGCGGGCGGCTCCGCTCGCGTCGACGTGCGTCAGCCCGCCCTGTCCCCCGGCGTCAGCCATCGGTTGCTCCTCTGTCCAGCACCACGACCTGCACCTGCGCGCCGTCGACGACCTCGGTGAGCTCCTCGGGCACGACGATCAGGGCGTTGGAGGCCGCGAGGTCGCCCACGAGGTGCGACCCGGAGCCGCCGACCGCCTTGACGGTCACCGTGGCGCCGGCCTCGTCGCGGGAGAAGCGTCCGCGAAGGAACTGGCGCTTGCCCGACAGCGACGACACGCCACCCTCGAGCGTCGCGGTGACGGTCGGCTCGACGATCGGCTGCAGGCCCATCAGCGTGCGCATGGCCGGGCGGACGAACAGCTCGAAGGAGATGTAGGCCGACACGGGGTTGCCCGGCAGCGTGAAGATCGGGACCTGCCGCTCACCGACCACCCCGAAGCCCTGCGGCTTGCCCGGCTGCATCGCCACGCCACCGAACCAGACGGTGCCGAGCGTGCGCAGCGCGGCCTTGACGACGTCGAAGTCGCCCTGGGACACCCCACCTGAGGTGACGACGACGTCAGCACCCTCGAGCTGCTCGTGCAACAGCGTGAGGAACGCGTCCTGGTCGTCGGGGACGATGCCGACCCGGCGGGCGACCCCGCCGGCGCGCGCGACCGAGGCCGCGAGGAGGTAGGAGTTGCCGTCGTAGATCGAATCGGCGCCCAGCTCCTCGCCAGGGGCGCGCAGCTCGGAGCCGGTCGAGAGGATGACGACGACGGGTCGCGGCCGCACGCGGACCGTCGGGCGACCGACGGAGGCCAGCAGCCCGAGGTGACGCGGCCCCAGCGGGGTGCCCGCGGAGATCAGGTGGTCGCCCTCGCGGACGTCACCGCCCGCGCGGCGGATGTGCTGGGCCTCGGCGGGCGCCTGGGTGATCCGCACGACCGTGGCGCCACGGTCGGACCACTCGTAGGGGACGACCGCGTCGGCACCCTCCGGCATGGGCGCTCCGGTCATGATCTTGGCGACCGTGCCGGGCGCGATCCCCGCGGGGCCGGCCCTGCCCGCACCGATCTCGCCGACCACGGGCAGCTCCACGGGGGCGTCCTCGGCGGCGCCCAGGACGTCCTCTCGGCGCACGGCGTAGCCGTCCATCGCGGAGTTGTCGAAGCGCGGCAGGGACAGGGGGGCGGTGACGTCGTCGACGCAGACCAGGCCGAGCGCGTCCAGCAGCGCGACCTCGACGGGCGCCGCGGGGACGAGGTCGGCGAGGACCTTGGCGCGGAAGTCGTCGACCGACAGGAGGGCGTCAGCCATCCGTCGGGCCGCCCAGCACCGTCGCCGGCGCGACCCGCTGCGCGGAGGTGGCGTCGAGGGCGACGTCGCCGACGATCTGCACGCCCTTGCCGAAGGTCCAGTCACCCTCGACCTTGAGCGAGGTGGCCTGGCGCATCGAGGGCGCACCCTCGGGGAAGCGCTTGTCGAACTCGCCGACCAGCTTGTAGTGGTCGGTGTCGAGGTCGACGAACGGCAGCTCGCTGGCGACCTGGTCGAGCACGAAGTCGGCGCCGATCTCGTAGACGTCGGAGCGCAGCACCAGCAGGTCGTTGGTCGTCTTGACCGGCACGAAGCGGTCACGACCGACCTCGATCAGCTGCGAGCCCTCGAAGACCTCGATCGCCGCGCCCATGGCGGTCTCGACCTGGATCACCTCGGGGGTCGAGGAGTCGCCGGGGTCCACGTTCTTGACGTTGCGGATCAGCGGCAGGCCGAGGATTCCCTGGCGGACGTCGAGGGCCTCCTTCATCGCGACCAGGTCGAACCACAGGTTGTTGGTCGAGGTGTAGCGGTGGCGGTCGAGGTCGGCCAGGGACGCGGCGTCGCCGGGAGGTGTCTGGGCGGTCTCGCGCAGGACGATGCGGCCGTCGTTCTTGCGACGGGCGAAGTGGCCGCCCTTGCGGTCGGAGGCGGTGCGGCGCACGGCCTCGATCGCGAAGGGCGCGCCCGAGGTGGCGAACCAGCCCGCGACGCGCGCGTCGGGCACAGCGCCGAGGTTGTCGGAGTTGGACACGAAGACGTAACGGAAGCCGCGCTCGATGAGCAGGTCGAGCACGCCGGTGCCGCGCAGGGCGGTGTAGAGGTCGCCGTGGCCGGGTGGACACCACTCGAGGTCGGGGTCCTTGGGGTAGCTGACCGGTGAGAGGTCCTTGGCGAGGAGCTTGGGCTCCTTGTTCTGGAGGAACTCCAGCGGCAGGCCCTCGACCGGCAGCGCGTCGTAGCGGCCGAGCGCGGCCAGGGTGTCCGCGGAGGTGCGGAAGGAGTTCATGAAGATCAGCGGCAGCGTGGCGTCGTAGTGCTCACGCATGTGCAGGACCTGGCGGGCGATGATGTCGAGGAAGGACAGCCCGCGACGCACGCACAGGAGGGACTTGGCACGGTCCATGCCCATCGACGTGCCGAGGCCGCCGTTGAGCTTGATGACGGCGGTCGCGCGGACAGCCGCGGCGGCATCCTCGTCGGACACCTGCACGTCGGTCAGGGCCGGCATGTCGACGGGGTCGATCGACGTCTCCGGGATCATCCCGGTCTCGCCGTGCTCGAGGAGTCGGAAGTAGTGGGCGAAGGTCTCGATCGCGACCTCGTCCACCCCCGCGTCGAGCATCTTGTCGCGCGCCTTGTTCAGTCCAGCACTACCCATGCCACCGATCGTAGGCTTCACCGGTGTCCCCGTCGCAACCCAGTCCAGGTCCGATGGCCAAGGCGGCGTTGCGCGACCAGCTGCTCACCGCCCGTCGACGACGCCCCCTGGTCGAGATCAGCCAGTCAGCACGGGCGATCTGCGCCCACCTCGTCGCCGCCGATCCCGTACGCCGGGCCGCCAGCGTCGCGGCGTACGTCTCGGTCGGCACGGAGCCCGGCACCTCTCCCCTGCTGGACGCACTGGTGGCGGCCGGCAAGCGGGTGGTCCTGCCGGTGCTGCTCCCCGACGGCGACCTCGACTGGGCGGCCTACGAGGGGGCGGCGTCGCTCGCCCCGGCCCGGCTCGGCCTGCTCGAGCCCACCGGGCTCCGGCTCGGCGTCGACGCGATCGCGACGCCCGACGTCGTCCTGGTGCCGGGTCTCGCGGTCGACGACCGCGGGATGCGGATGGGGCGAGGCGGCGGGTCCTACGACCGGGCGCTGGCCCGGGTTCCCGTCGGGACGTTCACCTGCGTGCTGCTCTTCGACGGCGAGGTCGGCTGCGACGTGCCCGTCGAGCCCCACGACCGGCCGGTCGCCGCGGCCGTCACGCCGAGCGGCCTGTGCGTCTTCTAGGGCGTCCTAGTCCTCCGGCGGCACCAACAGCAGCGTGTCGGCCGCGGAGGCGAGGACGTCGTCGCGGCTGAAGGCCCACGGCAGCGTCTCGCCCTCGACCCACAGCTCGGTCTGGTCGGTGTAGTGCTCGCTGAAGGGGTGCCCGGAGACCCCGGTCAGGTTGATCCACCGCGAGTCGTCGAGGTCGGAGAGCGACACGACCATGCGCATCGAGGGGGCTGCGGTCACGGCATAGCCCTCGGCGGCGTCCCACGAGGTGGCGTCGACGGTGGCGCTGCCGCCACCGACCTCCCAACCCTCGCGGTTGAAGAGCCGCTCGACCACGCCGATGCCCGACTCGCCCAGCGTGCTCGAGCGCAGGTCGAGCGTGTGCAGGGCACCCCACGACCAGTCGCCGGCGCGCGGCGCCAGGAGGGCGGTCATCTCGTTGCGGGCCGCGAGCAGCGCCGCGCGGATGACGTCGTCACGGGTCTCGACCTCCAGCTCGGTGGTGACGTCGTCCCACCAGGGCGAGTTGGGCTCGGTGAACAGGCGCTCCATGACCGCCATCCAGCGCTGGCCGCCGTCGGGCCAGACGTCCTCGGGCAGGTCGTCGTGGAAGGTCAGCTCGAGCAGGTTGCGCCACGTGACGTTGTAGTAGGCAGCGGCGGCGCTCTCGGCGGGCTGGTCGAGGTCCCAGTCGTCGAGCAGGCGCTGACCGTCGTCGTTGTAGCCGCGACGCAGCTCGACGTCGAGCAGGTAGGGCACCAGCGAGGCTGCCAGCGGGTTGCGGTCGTCGAGCTGGAGCTCGGCCATCTCGGCCATGGAGAGCTCGCCTTCCTCCTCGAGCAGCTCGCGGATCCGCTGCGAGCGGAAGCCACGGTCCCAGTCGTCGGTGAGGAAGTAGGGGTAGTCGTCGTCGGCCACGACGGCCTGGTTGGCCGCGACGACGAAGCCCTCCTCGGGGTCGAGCACGTTGGGCAGGCCGTCGAAGGGGACGTACTCCCCGGTCCAATCGTTCTCCGAGCGCCACCCGGCCGAGGGCAGCAGCCCGTCGTTGCCGGACTTGCGGATCGGGATCGAGCCGGGCGCCTGGTAACCGATGTGCCCCGCGGTGTCGGCGAAGACGAGGTTCTGCGCCGGCACCGCGAAGTCGGCGGCGGCCGCGCGGAAGGAGTCCCAGTCGGTGGCGGCGTTGAGGCCCAGGATCGCGTCGGCCGTCGGCGACGGCGTGAGGGCCGTCCAGGCCAGGGACACGGCGTACTCCTCGCCGGGCGCGAGGTCGGCCGGACGCGACAGCGGCGCGACCTCGCCCACCTCGGCGAGCTGGTCGTCGACGTCGGAGAGGATCGGTCCGTGCGCGGTGGCACGGATCGTGACCTCCACGTCGTCGCCGCCGGCGACCTCGACGGTCTCGGTGCGCACGGTCAGCGGGCGGTCGCGACCGTCGTGGCGCCAGGTGTCGCCGGTGACGCGCTCGACGTAGAGGTCGGTCACGTCGGGTCCGAGGTTGGTGAAGCCCCACGCGATGTCGGCGTTGTGGCCGATGATCACGCCCGGCACGCCGGAGAAGGTGAAGCCCGCGACGTCGATGGGGCAGGCCGCCGAGATCTCGCGGCAGTGCAGGCCCATCTGCATCCACACGCCGGGCATCCCGATGCCGAGGTGGGGGTCGTTGGCCAGCATCGGCTCGCCGGTCGAGGTGTGGTCGCCGTCGACGACCCAGGAGTTGCTGCCGATGCCGTCGCCGCGCCCCAGCCAGGCCGGCAGCCGCTCGAGGCCCTCGCGCAGCGACGCCAGCGGCGCGACCTGGTCGGCGGTGAAGGCGGGTCGGCGCGGGTTGCGGGTGCCACCGGTCGTGGCGTCCTGCTCGAAGACCCCGTCCACGACCCTGCCCTGGTCGACGATCGGCGCCTGGCCGTCGGCGTCGTAGGCCGGGTAGAGCTCCGCGGCACGGTCCGGCCCGACCGCCTCGGTCGTCAGGACCCGGTCGATCTCCTCCCCCATGTTGCCGCGCAGGTCCCAGGCCATCGCCTTGAGCCAGGCGAGCGAGTCGACGGCCGTCCAGTCCTCCGGGACGTAGCCCAGGCCACCGGCGTTGAGCACGGTGTACTCCAGCGCGATCTCCGACGGGGAGTGATCCGCGAGGTAGGCGTTGACCCCGTCGGCGTAGGACTCCAGGGCGGCGCGGGTGTCGGGCTCGATCAGCGCCAGCTCACGCTCGGCGACGCGGCGCCAGCCCATCGTGCGCACGTAGAGGTCGGTCTCGAGGGCGTCCTCGCCGAACATCTCCGCCAGGCGCCCGGCCGTGGCGTGCCGACGCACGTCCATCTCGAAGAACCGCTCCTGGGCCTGCACGTAGCCCTGGGCGCGCATCAGGTCGTCCATCGTGTCGGCGTAGACCTGCGGGATCCCGTGCTCGTCGCGGACGACCTCGACGCTCGCCCCGAGGCCGGGCACCTCGATCGTGCCGGACGTCTGCGGGAGCGGACGGCGCGCCAGCACGACGGCCGTGGCGAGGCCGGCGACGAGCAGCAGGACCAGCCCGACGGCGCCGTACGACGTCACGCGCAGGGCGCGCGGCAGCGATCGGAAGGTCTGCCACCGGGTGCGCTGGGCGCGCGGGGCGGGCTCGGGCGGCGCTGTGTCCTCGGTCATGGCGACACTCATTGTCGCCGTGCCTTAGAATTGGCAGTCGTCAGGGCGGAGTGCCAGAACGGGACCCCAAGACCCCCTCCGCACCGACGCGCCACCTGAGGAGAACCGTGCCGACCTACCAGTACGCCTGCACCGAGTGCAGGCACGACTTCGAGCAGTTCCAGAGCTTCAGCGACGACACGCTCACGGAGTGCCCGCAGTGCCAGGGCAAGCTCCGCAAGGTCTTCAACGCCGTGGGCGTCGTCTTCAAGGGCTCGGGCTTCTACCGCACCGACAGCCGCTCGAGCGCGACCGCCTCCGAGCCGGCCGCCTCGTCCTCCTCGTCCGGCGACAGCAGCTCCTCCACGCCGGCCAAGACCGACACCACGACGGCGAAGAAGGCCGACCCCAAGCCGTCGACGCCGGCCCCCTCCGCGTCCTGACCCTCCCTCGCGCGCCCCGGCCCTGCCGTGGCCTGTGGAGAGCCGCTCCGCGCCGGCGTGCCCTGGCCTAGCGTCGGGGCATGGAGCCCCTGAGCCGCGTCCGCCGCGTCGTCCTCGCCGTACGACGAGCCGTCCTGCGCCGTCGTCGACTGCTGGCCGCAGCACTCACGGCCGTGGCGGTGGCGGCCGGGCTGCACGCGGTCGCCGCACCGCCCGAGCGGACGACCGGGGTCGTGGTCGCGGCCCGGGACCTGCCCGTCGGCGCCGTGCTCGCCCCCGGCGACCTGACGACGGTGGACCTCCCGCCCGACGTGGTCCCGCCCGACGTGGTCGACGACCCGCTGGGGCGGGTGCTCGCGGGGCCGGTGCGCGCGGGCGAGCCGCTGACCGACGTGCGCCTGGTGGGGCCCGACCTCGTCGCCGGCCGCTCCGACCTGGTGGCGGCGCCGGTGCGCCTGCCCGACGCCGCGATGGCCGACCTGCTGCGCGTCGGCGACGTCATCGACCTGGTGGCAGCCGACCCGCAGCGCGCCACCAGCCACGTGGTCGCGAGCGAGGTGCCGGTCCTCGCCCTGCCGGGAGACCGGGACCTCAGCGGGGCCAGTGCCCTCCCGGGCAGGCTGGTCGTGGTCGGCCTGGGAGGACGGGACCTTGGTCCTGTCTCTGTCGCATCGGTGCGATCCTTCGTGACATTCACCTGGAGCAGCCGATAGTTTCACCGGGACCGCGGGGCACCCGCCTCACCTCTCGAACTCCAAGGAGCGGCTCATGTCAGGGTTCAAGAACTTCATCCTCCGCGGCAACCTCGTCGACCTGGCCGTCGCGGTCATCATCGGCACCGCGTTCACCGCGGTCGTCACGGCCTTCACCGGCATGCTGATGTCGGCCATCGCCAAGGTCAGCGGCGGCAAGGAGCCCAACTTCGACACCTTCGCTCCCGGCGACGTGCTGATCGGCCCGTTCCTCACCGCCATGGTGGCGTTCCTGATCCTGGCCGCGGTCGTCTACTTCTTCGTCGTCACGCCCTACGTCAGGGCGAAGGAGAAGTTCTTCCCCAGCCCGCAGCCGGGCACCCCCGAGGACGTCCGGCTGCTCCAGGAGATCCGCGACCTGCTGGCCAACCGCCCGCAGGTCTGACCCACCGCATCGACGAAGCGGTGCCGTCTCACCCGTGGTGAGGCGGCACCTGAGCCTTGAGCCACGCCTCGAAGGCGTCCTCGGCGGGCGCCGACCCCGGGTCCCGCTCGTCGCTGGTCGTGTCCGGCAGGGCATCGCCGAAGATCGCCGCGAGCCGCTTCCTGCGGGCCCACGTCGACTCGGCGACCGCCCGGTCCTCCGGCTGGCCCGCCATCAGGCGCACAGCCCGGCAGCCTCGCGGGCCGCGGTCACGTCCTCGTCGGGCTCGCTGGGCGACGCCCCGTCGCTCGGGGAGGCGCCATCGCTGGGCGAGCCGGAGCCGGGCAGCTCGCCGGCGTTGATCGCGCCCGAGCTCAGGCGGCGGCTGAGCGGCTCGTCGTCGACGACCTTCTGCCACACGTCGTCGGCCTCGGGCAGCCACACGACGCGGCCCTCGAAGCCCTCGCGGGTGTCGTACTCGAACGGGACGGTGACGAACTTGATGTTGTCGAGACCGATGTTCTTGAAGCCCAGGCCGGCCTTGCCGATCTTGAAGACGTTCTCCAGGCCCGGGTCGACGATCAGGGACTTGGTGGCGGCGTTGAGGAAGCCGACCAGCCGGTCGAAGCGGGCCAGGGTCCCCCCGGAGACGACCTTGTTGGCCATGGCGGCGATGAACGCCTGCTGGCGCGCGATGCGCCCGATGTCGGAGCCGTCGCCGAGCGTGTAGCGGGCCCGGACGTAGTTGAGGGCTTCCTTGCCGCGCACCTCGCGGGTGCCGGCCGGGATGTTGATGCCGTGCTCGGGGTCCTCGATGTCCTCGGGGATGCAGACCTCGACGCCGTCGATCGCGTCGACCATGTCGCGGAAGCCGGAGAAGTCGACGACGACGAAGTGGTCGACGAAGACCCCGGTCAGCTGCTCGAACTGCTGGATCGTGCACGCGGGCCCACCGAGTGCGAAGGCGGTGTTCCACTGCTCGTTCTCGCCCCCGGGGATGGTCTCGCCGTCCTCGGTCCTGCAGTCGGGACGGGTGACCAGGGAGTCGCGGGGGATGCTGACGCCGTAGGCCTGCTTCCGGTCCGCCGAGAGGTGCATCAGGATGGTGGTGTCCGAGCGGGCGCCGTCGCCGGTGAGCCCGTCGATGTTGTTGCCCTCGCCCTCGCGGCTGTCGGAGCCCATCACCAGGATGTTGAGCGGCTCCTGCGGGACGTCGGAGGCCTGACGCTGCTTCTCGGGGCGGTTCTCGAGCTGGCTCGAGACGTCGAGCACCGTGAGGTTGTCGTTGAGGTGGCGGTAGATGAAGACCACCGACAGGCCCGTGACCATCCCCAGGACGATCAGCGAGCTGAGGAGCACCTTGCCCACGACGTGGGTCCGGGGCGCCTTCGCGCGGCGTCGACCCTTGCTCGTCGTGGCAGCCGAGACCTGCTCAGCAGCACTCTGCTCAGCGGGGTTCGACTCGGCGTCGGACATGCATCACCCTTCGGGGCGGGGTCGTGGTCGCACCTGCTCATCGTGACGGACAGCTCAAATAGTCTCCCTGACCGACCAGTAAGGCCAAACCGGCGACGAGCGGGCCCGCATTCGTCACCGTGGCGTCGTGCTGACAAAATGCTTCACCAAGCCCCAGTAGCTCAGTGGATAGAGCAGCCGCCTCCTAAGCGAAAGGTCGCAAGTTCGACTCTTGCCTGGGGCACAGAGCAGCCAGGACGACTCCAGGAGACCCATGGGCCACGGACACGGTCACTCCCACCGCGCGGGCGGTGAGGACGACTTCCAGGTCGACCGGACGCCGCGCCTGGTGCTCCTGACCGCCCTGGCCCTCGTCGCGGTCGTCACGCTCGTCGGGCTGGCACTGCTCTGGCCCGACCGCGAGGCCGCCGACCAGCTCCAGGGGTCGGTGGGCTTCGCGGCCGAGGGCGTGACGTTCCCCGAGGCGGTGGTGCGCGAGGTGCAGCGCGCGTGCGCCGCCGACGAGAACCCCGCCGAGGCCGGGTGCGGGCGGATCCGGGCGGTCGTCGACGAGGGTGCGAGCGAGGGCACCCAGGTCCTGGTCGACGTACCCCCTCAGATCAGCGACTCCGGCCTCGATCCCGGCGACCGGATCGAGCTGGTCCGACAGCCGCAGGAGGGCGAGGGCCAGTTCGGCTACTTCGGCACCGAGCGCTCCAGCCCGCTGTGGATCCTGACGATCGCCTTCGTCGTCGTGGTCCTCGGGATCGCCCGTCTGCGCGGCCTCATGGCGCTGCTCGGCCTTGCCTTCGCCAGCGTCGTGGTGCTCGGCTTCGCGGTCCCGGCGCTGCTCACCGGCGAGCCGGGCATCCCCGTGGCCCTGGTCGCGGCCACCGCGATCATGTACGTCGTCCTCTACACGACCCACGGCTTCTCGATCCGCACCAGCACGGCGCTCGCCGGCACCCTGGCCGGCCTCGCGATCACCGCCGTGGTCGGGTGGTGGGCGGTGCGTTCGACGCACCTGTCCGGCATCGCCGACGAGAGCGGCGGCTTCCTGACGACCTTCGCCAGCGAGATCAACTTCCAGGGCCTCCTGACGGCCGCCGTGATCATCGCCGGGCTGGGCGTGCTCAACGACGTCACCATCACCCAGTCGTCGGCCGTCTGGGAGCTGCGCGCGGCGTCGCCGACCATGAGCCGCACCGAGATCTTCACCAGCGGCATGCGGATCGGGCGCGACCACATCGCCTCGACGATCTACACGATCGTCTTCGCCTACGCCGGCACCGCGCTCACGCTGCTGCTCGTGCTCCAGCTCTACGACCGGCCGATGACCGACCTGATCGGCACCGAGGAGATCGCCGAGGAGATCGTGCGCTCGCTGACCAGCAGCATCGGTCTCGTGCTCGCCGTGCCGATCACGACCTTCATCGCCGCCCTCACCGTGCCTGGGTCTCGCGAGGCCTGACTGTCCCCGGCCTCAGGCCAGCGCCTCGAAGGTGATGCCCTGGGCGTGCAGACGGGCAAGCAGGTTGTCGCCCATCGCCTGGGCGGTGGTGACCTGACCAGCGGTGCTCGGGTTGTCGTCGAAGGCCAGGCACAACGCCGACTCGGCGAGCATCTTGGCGGTCTCGCCGTAGCCCGGGTCGCCTCCGGAGACGCGCGTGTGGATGGTGCGACCGTCACCCTCGCCGATGAAGTCGACGGTGAACCACGACTTCTCACGCTTCGACGCGTCGGGGCCCTCCCCCTGCTTGATCCGACCGAGCATCAGGTTGCGCAGCGGCTTGAGCTGCGCGGCCAGCGCGATCGCGCCGACCCCGGCCGCACCGCCCGCGGCGTAGTGCAGCGTCTTGGTGCCGGCGAAGTGGGAGTAGCGGAACGTCGGGCCGTACGACGCCAGGGCGGCCCCCGACCGCTGGACGACGAACGGGTCGATCGTCGGCATCGGGAGCAGCCAGAAGCCGAGCTGCTTGTCACGATGGGGCTTGCCACCGACCGCGCGCGAGGAGCGACCTTCGGCCGGCTTCGGCTCGACCCGACGACGAGCCGTGGAGGCCTCCTTCATCTGCTTGGGCCGCGACATGGCGGTCATCGCGGAGTGGAAGGTGCCACCGGAGAACATGCCGCTCGCGCGGACCACGCCCCGCACGGAGACCGGCCCGGACGCGGCGAGCTGCTGCACGGTGTACATCGCGCCCAGGTCGTGCGGGATGGAGTCGAAGCCGCACGCGTGCACCAGCCGGGCCCCGGAGGCGACGGCGGTGGCGTGGTGCGCGACGTACATCCGGTCGACGAACTCCGGCTCACCGGTGAGGTCGACGTAGTCGGTGCCGGCCTCCGCGCACGCTGCGACGAGCGGCTCGCCGTGGGTGAGGTAGGGGCCGACGGTGGTGATGACGACCTTCGTGCGCCCGGCGACGTCGGCCAGCGAGGCCGGGTCGGCGGCGTCGGCCACGAGCAGCGGCAGGTCGGCCAGCTCGGGGCGGTCGGCCGCGAGGTGCGCGCGGACCCGCTCGAGCTTCTCCTGGCTGCGGCCCACCAGGGCCCAGCGCAGCCCGGTCGGGCCGTGCTCGGCGAGGTAGGCGGCGGTCAGGCCACCGGTGAAGCCGGTCGCCCCGAAGAGGACCAGGTCGAACTCGCGGGAGGTGTCATCCATGGAGTCATCGTGGCATCTCGCGACGCCGTGCTGCGACGTAGTCTCGTCCCATGTGCCGCAACATCCGCCCGCTCAACAACTTCGAGCCCCCGGCCACGCGCGACGAGGTCACGGCGGCCGCGCTGCAGTACGTCCGCAAGGTCAGCGGGACCACCAAGCCCTCGCAGGCCAACCAGGCCGTCTTCGACCAGGCGGTGCGCGAGATCGCGCACCTCACCCAGCACCTGATCGACGACCTGGTCACCACCGCGCCGCCCAAGGACCGTGGGGCCGAGGCCGCGAAGGCCCGGGCGCGCGCCGAGCTCCGCTACGCCCGGTGACCCAGACCTCGGTCGACGAGCGCGATGCCGCGCTCGCCCTGCTCCTCGGCCGCCCCCTCGTCGTGCTGACCGGCGCCGGGCTGTCCACCGACTCCGGGATCCCCGACTACCGCGGCCCGGGCTCCCCCTCACGCATGCCCATGACCTACCAGGAGTTCGTCTCGGGTCCGGAGGCACAGCAGCGCTACTGGGCGCGCAGCCACCTGGGGTGGGGCCGCATGCGGCGCGCCGAGCCCAACGCCGGCCACCGCGCGCTCACGGCGCTCGACCCGACCCTGCTGATCACCCAGAACGTCGACGGACTGCACGAGGCCGCCGGGTCACGGCAGCTGGTGGCGCTGCACGGCCGGATCGGCGACGTCGTGTGCCTCTCGTGCCGGGCGACGACGTCGCGGCGGTCGCTGCACGAGCGGCTGGCCGCCCTCAACCCGGGCTTCGAGGAGCGGCACGCCCTCGTCGAGACCCGTCCCGACGGCGACGTCGACCTCGAGGAGACCGCGGGCTTCGTGGTGCCCGGGTGCGTCGACTGCGGCGGGGCCCTCAAGCCGGACGTGGTGTTCTTCGGCGAGAACGTCCCGCTGCCGCGCGTCGAGCGCTGCTACGCCTCCGTCGACGCCTTGGCCGAGACGGACGGGGCGCTGCTGGTCGCGGGCTCCAGCCTGACCGTGATGAGCGGTTTCCGCTTCGTCCGCCGGGCGACCACGCTGGGCGTGCCGGTCGTGATCGTCAACCGGGGCGCGACCCGCGGCGACGACCACGCAACGGTGAAGCTCGAGATCGGGTGCACCGACTTCCTGGAGGCGCTGGTCGCGGTCAGCTGACCAGCTGCACGGGGCTGAGGTCCTCGGGGGTGTCGGCCACGCGTCCCCGCACCTCCCCGAGCAGGTCGGCCACCTCGTGGACCTGGCTGCGCTCCACCGACATCGGCGAGCCCGAGAGCCGCTCGGCAGCGAGGTCGGCCGGCAGCCGGACGCCCAGGCGCAAGCGGTAGGTGGTGTCCTCCAGGGTGAAGCCCACCTCCTCGACGACCGCGGCGTGGAAGCCCCCGTCGGCATCGAGGATGATCACCGACTCCTCGTGGTCGAGCCCGCGCTCGAGCCGAGTCTCGCTGTGCAGCACCTTCACGGACGCGCACTTGGCCAGCGCGTCGGCGTAGATGGGGACGGCGATCAGCTCCATGGTGCTACCTCCTCTGGGAGAGGCCCCCCGGCCACTCCCCCTGAGAACGCGCGACGGTGCGGCGCGGTTACGGTCTCGGAACCAATGGTCTACCTCCGGAGGTATAAATCTCAAGTACATGTCCGGGGTGTCGATGGTGAGGGGTGGAAGTCCCTCCACGTGGTCAGAAGTCCGTCACACGACGAAAACGCGCGTCAGAGGCGTCGTACGAAGATGTGATCGGCCGCGTCGGGGGCGATCTCGGCGGTCTCCCCGCCCGAGCCGACGAGGACTCCCTCACCCGTCGCGATGATCGTGACGGTCTTGTCGGGGATGGCCCCCACGCGTCGCATGGCGCTCATCAGGGACTCGTCCTTCTGCATCTCCTCGGAGATGCGGCGCACCAGCACCCGGACCTCCTCGGGCCCGGCTGCCTGCGCGAGGGACTCGACCCCGTCCATGAACTCCTCGCCGACGGCGCTCTGGCCGAGCTCCTCGAGGCCGGGGATCGGGTTGCCGTAGGGCGACTCGGTCGGGTGGTCGAGCAGCTCGAGGAGCCGGCGCTCGACGGTCTCCGACATCACGTGCTCCCAGCGGCAGGCCTCCTCGTGCACCAGCTCCCAGTCGAGCCCGATGACGTCGGTGAGCAGCCGCTCGGCGAGCCGGTGCTTGCGCATCACCCGCGTGGCGAGCTGGAGGCCGACCTCGGTGAGCTCGAGGTGCCGGTCGCCCTCGACGGTCAGCAGCCCGTCGCGCTCCATGCGCGCCACCGTCTGCGAGACGGTCGGCCCGCTCTGGTGGAGACGCTCGGCGATGCGTGCGCGCAACGGCACGATGCCCTCCTCGACCAGCTCGTAGATGGTCCGGAGGTACATCTCGGTGGTGTCGATCAGGTCGCTCACCCACCCATTCTTACGCATGACCGCTCTTTCGCCCGCCTGGCCTACTCCCGGTGGAGCGGTCCTGGCAGGCTGGAGGCGATGCCTGCCGTGATGTGGTTCCGCCGCGACCTCCGCCTCCGTGACAACCCCGCCCTCCTCGCGGCCGTCGCCGAGGGAGACGTCCTCCCGCTCTTCGTGCTCGACCCCGCGCTGTGGGGCCCGGCGGGCGCGGTGCGCCGCGCCTACCTGGGCGCCTCGCTGCGCTCGCTGGCCGCCGACCTGCCGCTGTGCGTCGTCCACGGTGACCCCGTACGACGGGTGGTGCAGGCCGCGCGCGAGGTCGGGGCCGCGCAGGTGCACGTGGCCGCGGACTTCGGTCCCTACGGCCGCGAGCGCGACGAGCGGGTCGAGGCGGCCCTGGCCGAGGCCGGGATCGAGCTGGTGCGCACCGGGTCCTCCTATGCCGTGGCGCCGGGCCGGGTGACGAGCGGCAGCGGGGCGCCCTACAAGGTCTACACACCCTTCTCCAAGGCCTGGGCCGACCACGGGTGGCGCGGCCCGGTCGACGCCCCCTCCGACGTGACCTGGCTGTCGGTCGGCGACACCGTCGAGATCCCTGACGAGGCCTCCCCCGACGGCGTCGAGCTGCCCCCCGCAGGAGAGCAGGCCGCCCACGATCGCTGGGCCGACTTCCTCGACCGGGTCGCCGACTACGACGACGACCGTGACAAGCCCGGCGTCGAGGGCACCTCGCGGATGTCGGTCCACCTCAAGTGGGGCGAGATCCACCCCCGCTCGATGCTCGCCGACCTCGCGCCTCTGCGCAGCGCCGGCGCCGCGACGTACCGCAAGGAGATCGCGTGGCGGGAGTTCTACGCCGACGTCCTCGCCGCCCAGCCGCACACGGCGCGCGACTACCTGCGGCCCGACTACGCCCGGATGCGCTACGACGATCCAGGCACCCGGCTGGTGGCCTGGAAAGAAGGGCGCACCGGTTTCCCGGTCGTCGACGCGGGGATGCGCCAGCTGCGCGCGACCGGCTGGATGCACAACCGGGTGCGGATGATCGTGGCCAGCTTCCTGGTCAAGGACCTGCACCTGGAGTGGCAGCACGGCGCGCGGCACTTCATGGAGTGGCTCGTCGACGGCGACCTGGCCTCCAACCAGCACGGCTGGCAGTGGACCGCGGGCAGCGGCACCGACGCGTCGCCCTACTTCCGGGTCTTCAACCCGACCAGCCAGGGCAGGAAGTTCGACCCCCGCGGCGACTACGTGCGGCGCTGGGTTCCCGAGCTCGCCGACGTGGCCGACCCGCACGACCCGAGCCCCGACGACCGCGACCTGGTCGGCTACCCTCCGCCGGTCGTCGACCATGGCGAGGAACGCAAGGAGGCGCTCGCGCGCTGGGAGGAGATCCGATGACCGAGCTCATCGTGCCGAGCCGCTTCTGCGGGCCGCCCTCGTCGGGCAACGGCGGTTGGACCGCAGGAGCCCTGGCCACGCTGGTCGACGACGGCGGGTCGCTCGGGGCGACGGTGACCGTCTCGCTGCGCCAGCCCCCGCCCCTCGACACCCCGATGCCGGTGGCCGAGGACGACGGCTGGACCGTGGCGTCGTACGACGGCAGGGCAGCCGTGCGCGCACGCGTCGACGAGCGCCCGCTCACCACCGTGGAGCCGGTCGCGCTCGACGAGGCCCTGGCCGCGGAGGCCCGCTTCCCCGGCCTGGAGCACCACCCCTTCGCCACCTGCTTCGCGTGCGGCACCGCACGGGACGAGGGCGACGGCCTGCGGATCTTCCCGGGCCGCGTCGACGACGTCGACGGCTTCACCCGTGCGGCGGCGACCTGGACGCCGCACGTCAGCACGGCGGACCCGGACGTCGAGGCGGGCGAGGACGCGCACGCCTCCCTGCCCGCGACCTGGGCCGCCCTCGACTGCGTCGGCGCCTGGGGCGCCGACTTCGGCGAGCGGCTGATGGTGCTGGGCTCGATGACCGCCAGGATCGACGCACGACCGAGGATCGGAGAACCCCACGTGGTGATCGGCAGCTCCCGCGGGCAGGACGGCCGCAAGACCTTCACGGCGGCGACCCTCTACGACGCGGACGGGCGCGTGGTCGGCACCGCCGAGCACCTGTGGATCGCGATCGACCCGGCAGCGTTCGCATGAGCGCGCCCGGGACCGTCGGGGCCGAGTGGTGGCGGCACGCGGTCGTCTACCAGGTCTACGTCCGCAGCTTCGCCGACGGCGACGGCGACGGGGTCGGCGACCTGCCCGGGATCACCTCGCGGTTGCCCTACCTGCGCGACCTCGGCGTCGACGCGGTGTGGCTGACGCCGTTCTACCGCTCGCCCCAGCACGACCACGGCTACGACGTCGCCGACTACACCGACGTCGACCCGCTCTTCGGCTCGCTCTCGGACGCCGACGACCTGCTCGCGACGGCGCACGACCTCGGGCTCAAGGTGATCGTCGACCTGGTCCCCAACCACACCTCCAGCGACCACGTGTGGTTCCAGGCCGCCCTGGCGGCGGAGCCGGGCAGCCCCGAGCGGGCGCGCTACCTCTTCCGCACCGGCCGTGGTGACGACGCGAGCGAGCCGCCCAACAACTGGATGTCGGTCTTCGGCGGGCCGGCGTGGACCCGGGTCGGCGCCCCGGGTCGGTGGAGCGACCAGTGGTACCTCCACCTCTTCGACACCAGCCAGCCCGACCTCGACTGGCGCAACCCCGAGGTCGCCGCGATGTTCGTCGACGTGCTGCGCTTCTGGCTCGACCGCTCGGTCGACGGCTTCCGCGTCGACGTCGCCCACGGCCTGCTCAAGGAGGCGAGCCTGCGCGACCAGCAGCGCGCGGACGTCGGGGCCGGGGAGACCTTCGAGGTCGGCGGCCACGAGGACGACGAGCCGATGTGGGACCAGCCCGAGGTCCACGACGTCTACCGGCAGTGGCACGCGGTGCTCGCCGACTACGACGGCGACCGCATGGCCGTCGCCGAGGCCTGGACCACGACCGTCGAGGCCAACGCCCGCTACGTCCGCTCCGACGAGCTGCACCAGGCCTTCAACTTCGACTGGGTGATGGCGCCATGGTCGGCCGAGGCGTTCGCCGAGGTCGTCACGACCACCCTGCCCGCGATGACGGCCGTCGGCGGAGCGCCCACGTGGGTGCTCAGCAACCACGACGTGCACCGCCACGCCACGCGCTACGGCGGCGGCGAGAGCGGCCGGGCGCGGGCCCGAGCCGCGACGCTGGTCTCGCTGGGCCTGCCCGGCTCGGCCTACCTCTACCAGGGCGAGGAGCTCGGGCTCGAGGAGGTCGACGTCGCCCCCGACGACCGGCAGGACCCGTCCTGGTTCCGGACCGGCAAGCCCGGTCGGGACGGCTGCCGCGTGCCGATGCCCTGGGCGGGCGACCACCCGCCGTACGGCTTCGGACCCGGGACGGGGCAGCCCTGGCTGCCGCAGCCGGACAGCTGGGCGGCGCTGACCGTCGAGGCGCAGGCGGGCGACGAGCGCTCGACGCTGGAGTTCTACCGGCGCGCGCTGGCGGCCCGGCGGCGCTGGACCGATGCTCCCGACGAGGTGTCTGTCGACGTCGTGGGCGACGTGCTGACCGTGGTGCGGGGCGACCTCACGATCGTGCTCAACTGCGGCTCGTCACCGGCGCCCCTCCCGGCCGGGACCGTCGTGGCGGCGAGCGGGCCGGTGGACGACGTCCTCCCCGCCGACACCGC
Organism: Nocardioides sp.; assembly: GCF_031397825.1. Taxonomy (GTDB): domain Bacteria; phylum Actinomycetota; class Actinomycetes; order Propionibacteriales; family Nocardioidaceae; genus Nocardioides. Next base: position 2,271 of record NZ_JANNML010000059.1, on the reverse strand, counting down.
GGTGTGGCTCACTCCGGCTGGCTGAGCGCCTGGTTGTAGCGGCCGAGCTCCTCGACGAAGCCGGAGAGCTCGGCCTCCGACCAGTCGCCGAGCTGCTCGTCGAGCCACTTGCGACGGTGCTCGGTGACGTCGGCCAGCCGACGGCGGGCGTCGTCGCTGGCGTCGAGCAGCGAGGCACGGCCGTCCTCGGGGTCCTGGCTGCGGTCGACGAGGCCGAGGTCGACCAGGTGCTGGACCTGGCGGCTGATCGCCCCCTTGTCGATGGCGAAGATCTCCGCGATCGCCGACGAGCGGGTGGGGCCGTGCTCGGCGAGGTAGGACAGCATCAGGTAGGACGAGGGCTGCAGCTCCTCGTGCACCAACCGCGCCCGCACCCCGATCACCCGCTTGACGCGGCGCACGAGCACGCCGACCTCCTGCTCGAGCTGGCGCAGCGAGTCGGTGCGGGTCATGCCTGCACCGTAGCGGTGTCGGCGCCCTCGCGATCCTCGGCCGGGACGTCGTTGGTGGTGCGCAGCGGCACCTCCTTGATGAACAGCACGCACAGCAGTGCGACGGCCGCGAACGGGGCGGAGACCAGGAACAGGAGGCCGACCGCATCACCGAAGGACGACTCGTAGAGCGCGCGCACCGGCGCCGGGAGGGTGCTCAGGTCGGGGATGGAGTGGCTCTCGTGGGGCGTGGACTCCACACCCATCGAGCTGAGGCCGTCGCGGACGCTGGAGGCGACCTGCGAGGCGAGCAGCGCACCCAGGGCCGAGACGCCGATCGAGCCGCCCATCGAGCGGAAGAACGCGACGACCGAGCTGGCGGCCCCCATGTCCTCGATGCGGGTGTTGTTCTGCACGGCGAGCACGAGGTTCTGCATGGTGGCACCGAGGCCGAGTCCGACCAGCGCCATGGAGGCACCGACCAGGACCAGGTCGGTCTTCTCGTCGATCTGGCCGAGCAGGGCGAGGCCGACGATGACCAGGACCATGCCGCCGACGAGCCATCGCTTCCACAGGCCCGTGCGGGTGATGATGCGCCCCGTGGCGATGGAGGAGACCAGCAGCCCGCCGACCATCGCGATCGACATCAGGCCGGCCTGGGTGGGGCTCATCCCGCGGGCGAGCTGGAAGTACTGCGACAGGTAGACCGTCGCGCCGAACATCGCGATGCCGACCATGACGGAGGCTGCGGTGGCGAGTGCCGTCGTACGGTCCTTGAAGAGGCGCAGCGGGATGATCGGGTCGTCGGCGACGCGGGCCTCGACGTAGAGCGCCGCGGCGATGACGAGCGCGCCACCGACGAGCATGACGGCCGTGGTGGCGGAGACCCAGTCGAACTGCTGGCCGGCGAGCGAGACCCAGATGAGCAGGATGCTGACACCGGCGACGATGAGGGTGGCGCCGAGGTAGTCGATGCTGACGTCGCGCCTGACGACGGGCAGGTGCAGCGTGCGCTGGAGCACCACGAAGGCGAGGGCGGCGACCGGCAGACCGACGAAGAAGCAGCCGCGCCAGCCCAGCGGGCTGTCCACGATCAGTCCACCGATGAGGGGGCCACTGACCGTGGCGAGCGCGAAGACGGCGCCGATGTAGCCGGAGTAGCGGCCCCGCTCGCGCGGGCTCACCATCGTGGCGATGACGACCTGCACCAGGGCGGTGAGACCGCCGACGCCGAGGCCCTGGACGACCCGGGCCCCGATGAGCACACCCATCGTGGGGGCGAAGGCCGCGACCAGCGAGCCGACCGAGTAGATCACCAGCGCCGACTGGACCAGCAGCTTCTTGCTGAAGAGGTCGGCCAGCTTGCCCCAGATGGGCGTGGTGGCCGTCATGGCGAGCAGTGTCGAGACCACGACCCACGTGTAGCCGGTCTGGCTGCCGTCGAGGTCGGTGATGATCCGCGGCAGGGCGTTGGTGACCACGGTGCTGGAGAGCATCGCCACGAACATCGCGAGGAGGAGGCCACTGAGGGCCTCCATGATCTCGCGGTGCGACATCTGCCGCGTCTGCCCCGACTCCTCGGGCATGGACGAGGTCCCTGAGGCGGGCCCGGGCGTGGACCCGGATGCGGACGGGGTGACGACCTGCGACACGGAAGCTCGATTCATGATCACTAGAAGGTTGACTTCCGCAACCATATTCCTGGTTCGTTGCTCCCGGCAACCAGATGTGTCCCACCCCACCCGGCCCCGTACGCCGAGGCGGCGCGATGTTGCACCCCGTACGCCGAGTCGGCGCGATGTTGCACCCCGTACGCCGAGTCGGCGCGATGTTGCACAGT
>NZ_JANNML010000143.1:0-29946 GCF_031397825.1 Nocardioides sp. | reverse complement strand
CGTGCGCTTCTCGTTGGCGCTGGACATTGCTCGACTGCCGGTGGGGGGTGTCGGGGGTGGTGGGGGGTCGGGTGTCGGGCGGTGGTCAGTCGTTTGATCACCGCGGGAGGGGGGTCGTCCGGGGGTGATGTCTTCTGCCCGGGGGTGGGTGGTGTCGTGGTGTGGGGGGTCTCGGAGTCGGGGTCTCGGCGTGCGCTTCTCGTTGGCGCTGGACATTGCTCGACTGCCGGTGGGGGGTGTCGGGGGTGGTGGGGGGTCGGGTGTCGGGCGGTGGTCAGTCGTTTGATCACCGCGGGAGGGGGGTCGTCGGGGGGTGGTGGCTTCTGCCCGGGGGTGGGTGGTGTCGTGGTGTGGGGGGTCTCGGAGTCGGGGTCTCGACGTGTACTTCTCGCTGGCGCCCGTCACTGCTCGACCACCGTGCCCCGTGGCGCTGCGCGCGGCACACGACCGACGTGCGACGCTGACGCCGTGGCCCAGGACCCGATCGCGCGGTTGCTCGCCGACCCGCCAGTCCTGCCGGTCGTCTCCGGGCTCGACGCGCTGCGCCGGGCCGTGGCGAGCCGGGGGGCCGCGGTCGTCATGGCCCCACCCGGCACCGGCAAGACGACGTTGGTGCCGCCCGCGCTCGCGGCACTCGTCGACGGCCGCGTGGTCGTCACCCAGCCGCGTCGGATCGCCGCTCGTGCGGCCGCGCGGCGTCTGGCCCTCCTGCTGGGGGAGCCGGTGGGGGAGACGGTGGGCTATGCGGTGCGCGGGGACCAGCGGCTCAGCAGCACGACCCGCATCGAGTTCGTGACGACGGGGATCCTGCTGCGCCGGCTCCAACGTGATCCCGGGCTGACCGGCGTCGGTGCGGTCGTGCTCGACGAGGTCCATGAGCGCCAGCTCGACACCGACCTGACCCTGGCACTGCTCGTCGACGTACGTCGCCACCTGCGCGACGACCTCCCCCTCGTCGCCATGTCCGCGACGGTGGAGGCCGAGCGCACGGCCGCCCTCCTCGGCGACTCCGGCGACGACGTGGCCGGGTCTGTGCCCGTCGTCGACGTGCCCGGCGCCCTGCACCCGGTCACGGAGGTCTGGTCACCGCTGCCAGCGGGCGTCAAGCGCTCCGACGACCGCGGCATCACCCCCGCCTTCCTCGACCACGTCGCGGCTACCACCCGCCGCGCGCTCCAGACGCACGACGGCGACGCGCTGGTCTTCCTGCCGGGGGTGGCCGAGGTCGGTGGCGTCGTAGGACGGCTGGCCGGACTCGACGCCGACGTCCTGCCGCTCCACGGCCGGCTGCCGGCCCGCGAGCAGGACGCCGCCCTCACCGCCGGTCCGCGACGGCGGGTCGTCGTGTCGACCGCGGTCGCGGAGTCGTCCCTGACCGTGCCCGGGGTGCGGATCGTCGTGGACGCCGGACTGTCCCGCGAGCCCCGCACCGACCACCGTCGCGGCCTCGCGGGGCTGGTCACCGTCCGGGTGAGCCGCGCGTCGGCCGAGCAGCGGGCCGGTCGTGCCGGGCGAGAAGGCCCCGGCGCGGTCCACCGCTGTTGGTCGGAGGCCGAGCACGCCCACCTGCCGGCCCACCCCGCGCCGGAGATCGCGACGGCCGACCTGACCGCCTTCGCGCTCGATCTCGCCTGCTGGGGCAGCCCGCAGGGCAACGGCCTCGCGCTCCTCGACCCGCCACCACCTCCGGCCATGGACGCTGCCCGCACCACGCTCCTGGGCCTCGGCGCGGTGACGCCCGACGGCTCGGTCACCGACCGCGGCCGGGCGATCGCCGCCGTCGCCGCCGACCCGCGCCTGGCCCGAGCGCTGCTCGACGGGGCCCGCCTCGTCGGTGGCCGACGGGCAGCCGAGGTGGTCGCGCTGCTGTCCGAGGACGTCCGTGCCCCGGGAGCCGACCTGGTCGCCGCGCTGCGGGCGGTGCGTCGCGGCGGCCCGGAATCCGGAGCCTGGACCGCGGCGGTGAAGCGCCTCGAGGCAGCTCTGCCGGCCGACCGCAGGAGCAGGAACGGAAGCGAGAAGCTCGGGGACGACCTCGCCGTCGGCCTCGTCGTCGCCCTGGCCCACCCCGAGCGCGTCGCCCGCCTGCGCAAGGGTGGCACGGCCTACCTCATGACCGGCGGCACCGGCGCCGCCTTCCGGTCGGGGGAGTCCGCGCTGGCGGGAGTGACGTGGCTCGCCGTGGCGGACGCCGACCGTCCGGCCGGTCGCCGCGACGCGACGATCCGCTCGGCGGCACCGATCGACGAGGACCTCGCGCTCGAGGCCGCCTCCGCGCTGTGGGAGGAGGCCGAGCGGGTGGGCTGGGTCGACGGCAGCGTCGTCGCCCGCCGTACGACGTCGCTCGGCGCGATCGAGCTCTCGTCGGTGACCATCCCCGACCCGGCCCCGCACCTCGTGGCGACCGCCGTCCGCGACGGGCTGCTCAGCGACGGGCTCTCCGTGCTGCCGTGGAAGCCCTCGGCGCTCGAGCTGCGCCAGCGGCTGGCCTTCCTGCACCACGCCCTCGGCGCCCCCTGGCCGGACGTGTCGGACGTGGCACTGACGGACACCGTCGAGACCTGGCTCGGGCCCGACCTCGCCCGGGTCCGTGGCACCCGCGACGTGGGGCGCATCGACGTCACCTCGGCGCTGCGGCGCCTGCTGCCGTGGCCCGAGGCGGGTCGCCTCGACGAGCTGGCGCCGGAGCGGGTGGCGGTGCCGAGCGGGTCGTCGGTGCGGGTGGACTACGACGGCGACCAGCCCGTGCTCGCCGTCCGCATCCAGGAGGTCTTCGGCTGGCGATCGGCTCCCGTGCTGGCCGACGGGCGGGTGCCGCTGCTGCTGCACCTGCTGTCACCGGCCCGGCGACCGGCCGCGGTCACCGCCGACCTCGCGTCCTTCTGGACCACCGGCTATCCGCAGGTGCGCGCGGAGCTCCGGGGTCGCTACCCCAAGCACGCCTGGCCCGACGACCCGTGGACCGCGCCCCCCACGAGCCGCCCGAAGCCGCGCCGCTGAGGCACGGTCAGCCTGCGAGCTTCTCGGCGAAGAACGCGAGCACCCGGTCGACGCCGGTCTGCTGCCGGTGCGCGGTGACGGTCGAGTGGCCCTTGCCCTCGAACTCGACACGGATGAAGGCGCCGCCGATCTCACGGGTGAGGGTGTCGAAACGGGTGCCGGTGGCGGCGTCGGAGGAGTACTGCAGCCCCAGCACCTGGCAGCCACCGGCCGCCCGCGCCTTGACGGTCGACAGGTCGGCGGGCGAGAGGTTGAGGTCGGCGGCCCGCTCCTTGCCCACGGGGAAGGGGGCCGAGGGCTGGCAGAGCACGGGGGCGGCGACGGCGTCGTCGACCATCATGGCCAGCGCGAAGCCCCCGGTGAAGCACATCCCGAGGGCGCCGACGCCCGGTCCGCCGAGCTCGGCGTGCAGGTCGCGGGCCAGGCTGCGCAGCCACCCGGCCACCGGCGACGTCTCCCGGCGAGCCAGCTTGGTGAACTCCTTGCTCACGCACACCTGCCGCATCGCCGAGACGAGCGAGCCGGCCCCCAGGGGACGCTCCGGCGTTCCGAAGAGGTGCGGCATGACCACCGTGAAGCCGGCCGCCACGACCTCCTCGCCGAAGCCGATCACCTCGGGCGTCAGGCCCGGGATCTCGTGGATCACGATGACGCCGGGTCCGCTGCCCTTGCGGTACGTCGGGAACGTCGCCGTCGTGCTGCGCAGGGTCTCGCCGGTGTGCTCGCCACGGGTCCAGCTGTCGAGGAGGGTCATGCGCCGAGGATAGGGCGCAGGTCACCGGCGCCTGGCTAGTCTCGCGGCATGGGGGAGCGACACGTGCGGCTGGTGCTCCCGCACCAGCTCTTCCGCGAGCACCTCGACGCCCCCGCGGGCACCACCTTCGTGCTGGTGGAGCACGACCTGCTGTTCCGCCACTACCGCTTCCATGCCCAGAAGCTCGTCCTGCACCGTGCCTCGATGCGCCGCTTCGCCGACCTGCTCCGTGAGCACGACCGCGAGGTGCACGTGATCGAGACCAGTGCGGACCGGACCAGCCACGACCAGCTGAGCGCCCTCCTCGCCGACCTGGCGCCGGTGACCACGAGCGTGTTCGACGTCGTCGACGACTGGCTGTCCCGCGACCTCCACAGGGTCGTGCCCGACCTCGAGGTCCTCGAGACCCCCAACTTCCTCACGACCCGGCAGCAGCTCACCGACCACTTCGCCGGCTCCTCGGCGCGCATGCAGACCTTCTACACCTGGCAGCGCCGTCGCCTCGAGGTGCTCGTCGAGGCCGACGGCAGCCCGGTCGGCGGCAAGTGGTCCTTCGACGAGGACAACCGCAAGAAGCTGCCCAGGAACCACCCCGTCCCGACGGTGACGCCGCCGGAGCGCCACCCGGCCGTGGAGGAGGCGATCGCCTGGGTCGCCCGTGAGTTCCCCGACGCACCCGGCAACGCCGACACCTTCGCCTGGCCGACCTCCCACGCCGAGGCCGAGGCGTCGTACGACGAGTTCCTGGCGCAGCGCCTCGTCGACTTCGGCCCGTTCGAGGACGCGATCTCGGCGCAGCACGGCTTCGTCTTCCACTCGCTGCTCACGCCCGGGCTCAACATCGGGCTCGTCTCGCCCCACCACGTCCTCACGCGCGCCCTCGAGCACGCCGAGGAGCACGACGTGCCGCTGGCCTCCCTCGAGGGCTTCGTGCGGCAGGTGATCGGGTGGCGGGAGTACATGCGCGCGACCTACCACCTGTGGGGGCGCCGGATGCGCAGCCGCAACCACCTCCAGCACACGCGGCCGCTCAGCAAGGGCTGGTGGGACGCGACGACCGGCCTCGACCCGGTCGACCACGTCCTGCGCCGGGTCCTGGACACGGGCTACGCCCACCACATCGAGCGGCTGATGGTCCTGGGCAATGCCCAGTGCCTGCTGCGCACCGACCCGGAGGCGACCTACGAGTGGTTCATGGAGCTCTTCGTCGACGCCTACGACTGGGTGATGGTGCCCAACGTCTTCGCGATGAGCCAGTTCGCCGCCGGTGCCGCGATCACGACCAAGCCCTACGTGTCGGGCAGCAACTACCTGAGGAAGATGTCGGACCTGCCCAAGGGCGCGTGGTGCGACGACTGGGACGCTCTCTACTGGACCTTCGTGCGCGACCACCACGACGTCTTCGCCGGCAACCCGCGGTCGCGGATGATCGCCAACCTCTACGACCGGATGGATCCCGCGAAGAAGGCGGCCCACACCCGCCGCGCGCACGACTGGATCGCCTGAGCCGACCAGGACCTTGGCCCCTTCTCGGGCATCTCCCACGACGGAAGAGTCGGCGGTGGAGGAGCCTCTCGCGGGCATCGGCCCGCCGCCCTCCGCGGAGGGAGACCACCATGAAAGCGCTCGTCTACCACGGCCCGGGTCGCAAGAGCTGGGACGACGTCCCGGACCCGAGCATCCAGCAGCCCACCGACGTCATCGTCCGCATCGACACCACCACGATCTGCGGCACCGACCTGCACATCCTCAAGGGCGACGTTCCCGCGGTCGCCGAGGGCCGGATCCTCGGCCACGAGGGCGTCGGCACCGTCGTCGAGACCGGTGCGGCCGTGTCGACCGTCGCGATCGGCGACCGCGTGATCCTCTCCTGCATCAGCGCCTGCGGCTCGTGCTCCTACTGCCACCAGGGGCTCTACGCGCACTGCCTGGCCGAGGAGGGTGCCAGCGGCATCGGCTGGATCTTCGGTCACCTCATCGACGGCACCCAGGCCGAGCTGGTGCGCGTGCCCTTCGCCGACAACTCGGTCTACCAGGTGCCCGAGGGCGTCACCGACGAGCAGGCCGTCATGCTCTCCGACATCCTGCCCACCGGCTTCGAGATCGGCGTCCGCTACGGGCGCGTCAAGCCCGGAGACGTCGTCGCCGTCGTCGGCGCCGGCCCCGTGGGGCTGGCCGCGATGATGACCGCCGGGCTCTACGGTGCCGCTCGCGTGATCGCGCTCGACCTCGACCACAACCGGCTCGACCAGGCCCTCGCGTTCGGGGCGAGCGACACCGTCGACAGCGCCGCCGAGGACTGGGTGGAGCAGGTGATGGCCATGACCGACGGGCTCGGGGTCGACGTGGCGATCGAGGCCGTCGGCGTCCCGCAGACCTTCGACGCCTGCACCAGGATCGTGCGTCCGGGCGGCACGGTCGCCAACGTCGGGGTCCACGGAGCACCGGTCCAGCTCAACCTGCAGGACCTCTGGATCTCCGACATCGCGATCACCATGGGGCTGGTCAGCACCTCGACGACCCCGATGCTGCTCAAGCTGGTGGCGCAGCAGAAGCTGCACGCCGAGCGTTTCGCGACGCACCACTTCGACCTCGACCAGATCCTCGAGGCCTACGAGACCTTCGGCAACGCGGCCGACACCAAGGCACTCAAGGTGGTGATGAGCCGGCGATGACGAGGCATCCCCTCCCCAGAGTCGGGTAAGTCCGGACGCTGGGTCCCCATGGACCCCGCGAGTCGGGGACCGTGGTCGGCGTGTTCCTCCTGCTCGGGGCAGGGCTGGCCTTCGCTCTCCTGGTGCCCCTCGTCCTCCGCCGCCGCCGCGCCGGCAACCTCGTGTGGCTCGGTGCGGCAGCGGCCGGTGCGCTGGTCCTCGGGGCCACCGCACAGGGGTTCGGGCAGCAGGCCGGGCCGTGCGAGCGCGCGGCGCAGGTCTACTCGCTCCGCGAGGACCCTGGCGTCATGGACGACCTCGCCGCGACCTACGAGATGACCGTGACCTGGCTGCGCACCGAGAGCGCCGACGCGCAGGACTCCCTCCGGATCGTCGCCGACGACGGCACGGTCGCCGCCGTCGACCCCGGGACGGCGCTGAGCGACGCAGCCCTGCGCTGCGTCGGGGGGCCCGGGGACGCAGCCGGCGACTGACGGCCCCCCATCACGGGCCCGACTAGGGTGCGGGTCATGGCTGACCCGCTCGTGCTCGACCCGACCGAACAACGCCTCCTCGGCAGCCTGATGGAGAAGGAGGCCACGGTCCCGGCGTCCTACCCGCTGTCGCTCAACTCGCTGCGCACGGCGTGCAACCAGACCAGCAGCCGCGACCCGATCATCGACCTCGACGAGGCCACCGTCGAGCGTGTCGCGCGTGAGCTCAAGGACCGTGGGCTGGTCCGCATCGTGTGGGCCGCCACCGGGCGCCGGACGTTGAAGTACCACCAGACCCTCGCTGAGGAGCTCTCGCTCGCCGATGACGAGCGCGCGCTCGTGACCGTCCTCCTGCTCCGGGGCGCGCAGACCCCGGGGGAGCTCCGCACCCGCTCCGAGCGGCTCCACGCCTTCGCCGACAAGAGCGCCGTCGAGGTGGTCCTGCAGCGGCTCGCCACACGACCGAGCCCGTTGGTCCGCGAGCTCGAGCGGCGACCTGGCCAGCACGACAACCGGTGGATCCACCTGCTCGGCGCCGTCGAGGTCGACACCACCCCGGGCGCCACCGCCGCTGCACCCGCCGTCGACCGGGAGCGGGTGATCGCCGACGGCCGTGAGGCGCGCGACGAGCGGGTCCGCTCGTCGTACGGGCTGGTCGCGGAGGGGTACGCCGCCGCGATGGCTGACGAGCTCGACGACCTGCCGTTCGAGCGGTGGCTCCTGGAGCACGTGGCGGACCTCGCCGGGCCCCACCCGGTCGTCGAGGTCGGGTGCGGGCCCGGGCACGTCACCGCCCACCTGGCCGACCTGGGCGTCGAGGCCTCGGGGATCGACCTCGCGCCCGAGATGGTGGCGGTGGCTCGTCGGTCGCACCCCGACGGGACCTACGCGGTGGGGGACCTGCGCCGGTTGATGCGCCCGACCACCAGTGACGGCTGGGGCGCGGTGCTCGCGTGGTACTCCCTGATCCACCTCGCCGGCTCCGAGCTGCCCGACGCCGTCGCGGCGCTGGTCCGGCCGCTCCGTCCCGGCGGCGTGCTCGTGCTCGGGCTGCACGCCGGTGCTGCGGTGCGACACCTCGACACGTGGTTCGACCAGGAGGTCGCGCTGGACTTCGTCGGGCACGAGCCCGCGGACGTCGTGGCCCTCGTGCAGGCTGCCGGCCTCACCGACGTCGAGTGGTACGTCCGCGGACCGGTGGCCTCCCGGGGCGAGACCACGGAGCGGCTCTACGTCGTCGGGAGGGCGTCGGGGTCCGCGACCCAGTGACCCCGGGCCCTCCGGTCGTGGGCGCCGCCCCGACGCCAGCGGCGCTTGGGGCGCCTGTCTAGGGTGACGGCTTCGTGGCCACTCGTGCCGGCACAGGGGGAGGAGGACCATGGACGCGGTGCTCGACTGGGTCGTCGGGATCATGAAGACGATCGGCGCACCGGGCGTGGGCCTCGCGACCGCGCTCGAGACGGTCTTCCCCCCGGTCCCCTCCGAGGCGGTCCTCCCGCTGGCCGGCTACACCGCCAGCCAGGGCCACTACGGGCTCCTCGCGGCCATCATCTGGGCGACCGTGGGGTCCCTGGTCGGAGCGTTGGTCCTCTACTACGCCGGCGCGGTGCTGGGTGCTCGGCGGCTGTGCGCGATCGCCGACCGGGTCCCGCTCGTGCACGCCCGCGACGTCGATCGCGCGATCGCGTGGTTCGACCGCCACGGCCGGGCCGCGGTGTTCCTCGGCCGGCTCGTGCCCGGGGTGCGGAGCCTGATCTCCATCCCCGCGGGGGTCAACCGGATGCCGCTGCTGCAGTTCGCCGGCTACACGACCGCCGGCAGCCTGCTGTGGAACGCCGGGCTGATCGTGGCCGGCTACCAGCTGGCCGAGCAGTGGCACGTCGTCGAGGGCCGGATGGGGGAGATCTCCACCGTGGTCTACGTCCTGCTGGCGCTCCTGCTCGCCGTGTTCGTCGTACGACGTCTGCGGGGGCGCACGACCCCTACGTCGTGATGCAGGCGGCCGCGTCGCGAGCGGCGGTGCGGGCGGCGTCGACGTCGTCGCCGAGGGCCAGCGTGACCGCCATGCGGCGACGGCCGGAGACGGCGGGCTTGCCGAAGACCCGGACCTGGGTGTCGGGGGCGGCGAGCGCACGGTCGACCCCGCTGAACGACGGCGCCACCTGGTCGCCCTCGAGGAGCACCGCGCAGGACGCCGAGGCGCCGCGGGTGCGGATCGAGGGGATCGGCAGGCCGAGGATCGCGCGCACGTGGAGCGCGAACTCCGAGAGGTCCTGCGAGACCAGCGTGACCAGGCCGGTGTCGTGGGGGCGTGGGGAGAGCTCGGAGAAGATGGCCTCGTCGCCGCGCACGAAGAGCTCGACCCCGAAGAGGCCGCGTCCGGCCGGCTGGCACAGCTCCGACACGACCGATGCCGCGATCTCCTGCGCGCGCTCGAGGACGACGGCGCTCATCGGCTGGGGCTGCCACGACTCGCGGTAGTCGCCGTCGACCTGCACGTGCCCGATCGGGTCGCAGAACGAGATGACGTCGGGGCCGCCGTCGGTCGAGGCGTGCTTGACCGTCAGCAGGGTGATCTCGTAGTCGAAGGGCACGAAGCCCTCCACGATCACGCGACCCTGGCCGGCGCGGCCGCCGGACTGGGCGTAGTCCCACGCAGGCCCTATGTCGGACGGCGTGCGCAGCGTCGACTGGCCCTTGCCCGAGGAGGACATCACCGGCTTCACGACGCAGGGCAGCCCGATCTCCTCCACCGCGGCGGCGTACTCCTCGGCGGTGCCGGCGAAGCGGTAGGGCGAGGTGGGCAGGCCGAGGTCCTCGGCGGCGAGGCGGCGGATGCCCTCGCGGTCCATGGTCAGCCGGGCCGCCCGGGCGGTCGGGATGACGGTCACGCCCTCGCTCTCGAGCTCCTGGAGCGTGGGGGTGTGGATCGCCTCGATCTCCGGCACGACGAAGTGCGGCCGCTCCAGCTCGACGACGCGGCGCACCTCGGCCGCGTCGAGCATGTCGATGACGTGGCTGCGGTGGGCGACCTGCATGGCCGGTGCGTCGGCGTAGCGGTCGACCGCGATGGTCTCGACGCCGAGGCGTTGCAGCTCGATGACCACCTCCTTGCCGAGCTCTCCCGAGCCCAGCAACAGCACTCGGGTGGCGGTCTCGCTCAGCGGCGTGCCCAGGATCGTCACGGGCTACAACCTAGTGGGTGCCACCCAGCCGTTGCGGATCATCGGCTGGCGCTCACCAGGGCGAGCACGTCCCAGACGAAGGCGCGGGTGCGCAGCGCGCGATCGGGGTCGGCCTCGCGGTGCACGCGTCCCCACGGGTCGGACCGGTCGGCCACCGCGGCGAGCACGAGGTCGTGCCACTGCGCGGGCAGGATCGCCAGGGCCCAGCGTGCGGCGGGCTCCTTGCCGACCACGGCGCCCTCGCGGGCCGTGTAGAGGATCCGGCACATCGTCAGGACCAGGGAGGGCTGTCGCCCGGCGTTGCCCAGCGACGCCGGGTGGTCCTCGACGGCGGCCGCGCGCTGGCGAGCCTCCCCGACCGCCTCCGCGAAGAGCATCCCGCGCGAGACCCGGGGGAGCAGGTCGAGGGCGGGCGTCCCGCTGACGGTGAGGGCGCGCTCGCGGAGCACCCACCGCGTGTGGGCGGTGTTGTCGTGCGCCGAGCGCTCCAGGACGCGGCTGCCGTGGTCGACGTGGAGCCAGCGGCGCCCGACGGTCGTGGGGTTGGCCAGGTCGGGCGCCGGTGCATAGCTGCCCTCGAGGTGGCGCGCCCACGAGGAACCCAGGTCGGGCAGGTGGGCGTGCAGGGTCGTCAGCGCCGCCTCGGCGGCCGGCGTCGGCGCGGTGCGGGTGACCACGATGACGTCGACGTCGCTGTGCTCGTCGGCGTCCCCGGTCGCGAAGGATCCGACCAGGTGGAGGCCGACGACCTCGTCACCGAGGGCGTCGCGGGCGCCGCGGTCCAGCGCGCGCAGCACTCCCACGAGGTCCGCCGCCGATGCCGGACCTACCTGCGGCTCGAGGTGCGCGAGCAGCCCCGGGTCCATGCGGTCAGGCTAGCGTCAGCGCCACGTCGGAGAGGACCGGTGAGCCGTCACGCTCGCCGCCGGCGATGCTCGCCGCGGCGAGGACCCGGCCGTCCTCGCGCCAGCCCTGGACGCGGATCGTCTCGCCGGGGAAGACCACGCCGGAGAAGCGGCCACCGAAGCCTGCGACCGCGGTCGCGTCGCCGCCGAGCAGCCCGTCGGTGAGCTCACGCAGGACGATCCCGTAGGAGCACAGCCCGTGCAGGATCGGCGCCGGGAAGCCGGCCGCCTTGGCGAAGTCGGGGTCGGCGTGCAGCGGGTTGCGGTCACCACAGAGCCGGTAGAGGAGCGCCTGCTGCGGCGTCACGTCGTACGTCGTGTCGGTGTCAGCCGGCCGGTCGGGCAGCTCGACCTTCTCGGACGTCCCGCGGTCGCCGCCCCAGCCGCCCTCGCCCTTGACGAAGATCGACGAGCGGACCGTCCACAGCTGCTCGCCGGACGGCGCCGTGGCGACGCCCTCCTGCCAGATGACCGCGGCCGTGCCCTTGTCCCAGACGTCGCTGATGCGCACCCGGATCGTCGCCTCGCCGGAGGTCGGCAGCGGGCCGTTGACCGTGATCGACTGCGAGCCGTGCACGACCTGGGCGAGGTTGATGTCGCAGCCGGGCAGGTCGAGCGGGGGCGGGTCGGTCTCGTGGAAGTTCGGCGCGACGACGCCGAAGGACGGCAGCACCTGGAGCGCCGGGCCGTCGAGGGTGTAGCGCAGGGCGTCGGCGCTGAGGTTGTCGCCGGCACGGGAGCCCGCGCCGATGCCGAGGTGGTAGAGCAGCACGTCGCTGGGTGACCAGGTGAAACTCCGCTCACCGATCTCGGCGCCGATCGCGACGGAGGCGTCGATGGGCATCAGGCGGTCTCCCGGCTCTCGACCGGCTCGACCAGCGAGGGGGACGGGACGGGAGTCGCGGCGATGTCCTCGGCGGCGAGGTAGCCGAAGGCCAGCGCGGGGCCGATGGTGGCGCCGGGGCCGGCGTAGGTGTTGCCCATGACGGCCGACGACACGTTGCCGGCGGCGTAGAGGCCGCCGATGACCGAGCCGTCCGGCCGCAGCACCCGGGCGCGCTCGTCGGTGACCAGGCCGCCCTTCGTGCCGAGGTCGCCGGGGACGATCTTGACGGCGTAGAACGGGCCCTGGTCGATGGTGTGCAGCGACGGGTTGGGCTTGACCGTGGGGTCGGAGTAGTACTTGTCGTAGCCCGACTCGCCGCGGTGGAAGTCCTCGTCGGTGCCGGAGCGGGCGAAGCCGTTGAAGCGCTCGACGGTGGTGGTCAGCGCGTCGGCCGGGACCTCGATCTCGGCGGCCAACGCCTCGATGGAGTCGGCCCTCCGGATGGTGCCGAGCTTGTACCAACGGCCCGGGAAGGGCTGGCGCGGCATCAGGCCGGCGAAGAGGTAGCGGTTGCGGTAGCGCTGGTCGATGATCATCCAGCTCGGCACGTGACCGACGCCGGTCTCCTCACCGCGGTAGATCTCGTGCACGGCCTCGACGTAGGGCAGAGCCTCGTTCATGTAGCGCTGGCCGGCCTGATTGACGATGATCGAGCCGGGCAGGTTGCGCTCGGCCAGGCAGAACCACGGACCCGACGGCAGCGGGATGGTGGGACCCCACCAGGCGTCGTCGAGCAGGTCGGTCTCGGCGCCGGCGCCGATGCCGGCCAGGATGCCGCCACCGGTGTTGAACTCCGAGCCGGTGGTCCAGTCGATGCTGGTCGGCTGCGGCTGGTACTTCTCCCGCATCTCGAGGTTGCGCTCGAACCCTCCGCTGCCGAGGATCACGCCGCGCCGCGCTCGTACGACGTGCTCCTCGCCGTCGCGCAGCACGCGCACGCCGACGACCCGGCCGTCCTCGATGACGAGGTCCTTCAGCTCGGTCTCGTAGTGGACCGGGACACCGGCGTCGACGAGGCCCTGGCGCAGGCCGATGGCGATCGCGTTGCCCATCGCGAACATGCGGCGCCCGCGGAGCCCGGCGATGATCCGGTTGAGGAGCACCTTGACCATCGTGATCGGGCCCTTGATCGTGCGCATGCCGAGGCTGATCTTCCGGAAGTCGGCCTGGGTGACGATCATGTTGGCCGGGGCCTTCGTGTACTGCGGGTGCAGCCGCTTGAGCTCGTCGCCGAGGAAGCTCGCGTCCAGCGGGATCGGCTCGACCGAGCGGCCCTTGAGTCGTCCGCCCGGCGCCTCGGGGTGGTAGTCGGCGTAGTCCGGGACCCAGGTGAAGCGCACCGGGGTGCTGTCGCGGATGAAGTCCATGACCTCGGCGCCGCGCTCGAGGTAGGTGTCGCGGCGGACCTTGGGCACGACGTCGCCGACGATGGAGTCGAGGTAGCGCTTCGACTCCTCCAGCGCGTCGGCCTGGCCGGCGGACTGGAGCGCGTAGTTGCCCGGCATCCACACACCTCCGCCGCTCCGCGCGGTCGATCCACCGAAGTAGGCGCTCTTCTCGACGAGGATGGTGTCCAGGCCGTGCTTGCGGGAGGCCAGCGCTGCGGTCATGCCGGCGCCACCGGCGCCGACCACGACCACGTCCACCGACTCAGGCAGAGGGGTGCTCATGGCACGAAACTGTAACAGGTTCTAGTATGACGTCCGTGACTCATCAGGACGCCGTCTCGGCCGCTGTGGATCGGCTGGCGGACGCGCTCGAGACCCGCACCCCGTGCGCCCCCGTGCGCGACCTCATCGGCACCGACGACCTGCCGGCGGCGTACGCCGTGCAGCAGGGGTTGGTGCAGCGTCGCCTCGCGACGGGCGCCACCGTGGTCGGCCGCAAGATCGGGGCCACCTCCGAGGCCGTGCAGCGCCAGCTCGGCGTCGACCAGCCCGACTTCGGCTACCTCCTCGACGAGATGGACGTCAGCAATGACGAGCCGATCTCGATGGCGCGGCTGCTCCAGCCGCGGGTCGAGGCCGAGGTCGCGTTCGTGCTCGCTCGTGACATCGCGCCGGGGACCGAGGAGGAGATCACCCTCGAGCTGGTGCGCGCCGCGGTCGACGTCGCGCTCCCGGCGCTGGAGATCGTCGACTCGCGGATCGCCGACTGGGCGATCGGCTTCACCGACACGGTGGCCGACAACGCCTCCAGCGGGCTCTACGTCGTCGGCAGCGAGGGACGCACGCTCGACGAGGTCTCGCCCGTCGACGTCGTGATGTCACTGACGATCAACGGCGAGGAGCGCTCCAGCGGCACCGGCGCCGCGTGCCTCGGTGACCCCCTCGAGGCGCTGCGCTGGCTCGCCGTGCAGGCGTTCCGCTTCGGTGACCCGCTGCGGGCCGGCCACCTGATCCTGTCCGGGGCCCTCGGCCCGTTCGTCCCCTTCGCTCCGGGTGACCGGGTGGAGGCGTCCATCAGCGGGTTCGCCCCGTTGGTCGCCCAGTTCGAGGAGTAGACCCATGACCAGCACGCACAGGACCAAGCTGACCGCCGCGATCGTCGGGCCCGGCAACATCGGCACCGACCTGCTCTACAAGCTGCTCCGGTCGGACGTCATCGAGCCGCGCTGGATGATCGGCGTCGACCCCTCCTCCGAGGGGCTGCGTCTCGCGGCCGACAAGGGCCTCGAGGCCTCCCACGAGGGCGTCGACTGGCTGCTCAAGCAGGACGTGCTGCCGGACCTGATCTTCGAGGCGACCTCGGCCTACGTGCACCGCGAGTACGCCCCGCGCTACGAGGAGGCCGGCATCCGGGCGATCGACCTGACGCCCGCCGCTGTCGGGCCTGCCGTCATCCCGCCGGTCAACGGCGAGGAGCACGTGTCCGCGTGGAACGTCAACATGATCACCTGCGGCGGTCAGGCCACGATCCCGATGGTGGCGGCCGTCTCGCGCGCCACTCAGGCCTCCGGCGGGGTGTCCTACGCCGAGATCGTGGCCTCGGTCTCGTCGATGTCCGCCGGCCCCGGCACGCGCGCCAACATCGACGAGTTCACCCGCACGACGTCCACGGGCGTCATGTCCATCGGGGGAGCCGAGCGCGGCAAGGCGATCATCATCCTCAACCCCGCCGAGCCGCCGATGATCATGCGCGACACGATCTACTGCGCGGTCTCGCCCGACGCCGACCGCGACGCGATCATCGCCTCGGTCTTCGCGATGGAGAAGGCGGTCCAGGAGTACGTCCCGGGCTACCGGCTCCTCCAGGAACCCCAGATCGACGAGCCGTCGGCCGCCACCCAGGGCCAGACCAAGGTCTCGGTCTTCGTGGAGGTCGAGGGCGCCGGTGACTTCCTGCCGCCCTACGCCGGCAACCTCGACATCATGACCGCCGCGGCCACGCAGGTCGGCCAGAACATCGCCCGCTCCGTCCTTGGAGGTGTCGCATGAGCGACCTCAACGCCCTGTCCCGCACCTGGTCCGGCACCCACGGCACCGAGCCGTGGGGCGACCTCGACCTGCGGCTGACCGACACCTGCCTGCGCGACGGCTCGCACCACAAGCGGCACCAGTTCACCGCGACCGAGGTGCACGACATCGTCGAGGCGCTCGATGCGTCCGGGGTGCCGGTCATCGAGGTGACCCACGGCGACGGGCTCGGAGGGTCGTCGTTCAACTACGGCTTCTCCCGCACCCCGGAGCAGGAGCTCATCAAGATCGCGGCCGAGACCGCCAAGCGCGCCAAGATCGCCTTCCTGATGCTGCCCGGACTCGGCACCAAGGACGACATCCGCGCCGCGCAGGACAACGGCGGCCAGATCTGTCGCGTCGCCACGCACTGCACCGAGGCCGACGTCTCGATCCAGCACTTCGGGCTGGCCCGCGAGCTGGGCCTGGAGACCGTCGGCTTCCTGATGATGAGCCACACCCAGCCGCCCGAGGTCCTCGCTGCGCAGGCTCGGATCATGGTGGACGCGGGTTGCCAGTGCGTCTACGTCGTCGACTCCGCCGGCGCGCTCGTCATGGAGCAGACCGCCGACCGGGTCGCCGCGGTCGTCGCCGAGATCGGCCACGAGGCCACGGTGGGCTTCCACGGCCACGAGAACCTCGGCCTCGGTGTCGCCAACACCGTCATCGCCGCCCGCGCCGGCGCGACCCAGATCGACGGCTCCGTGCGCCGCTTCGGCGCGGGCGCCGGCAACACCCCGCTCGAGGCCTTCGTCGGCGTCTGCGACAAGCTCGGCTGGAAGACCGGCATCGACTTCCTCACCATCGTCGACGCCTCCGAGGACGTCATCCGGCCGGCCATGCCCGAGGAGTGCCAGCTCGACCGGATGACGCTGATGATGGGCTACGCCGGTGTCTACTCCTCCTTCCTCAAGCACGCCGGCAACGCCGCCGAGCGCTACGACGTCTCCGGCGCCAAGATCCTGCTCGAGGCCGGTCGCCGCAAGCTGATCGGCGGCCAGGAGGACCAGCTCATCGACATCGCGCTGATGCTGCGTGCCGAGGCCGACAAGGCCGCCGCCAACGGGTGAGCGTGGTCGCTGGGTCCGGCGTGGAGGAGCCCTGGTCAGGCCCATACCCCCCACCGCATCGAGAACTGCATAAGTTGCGCAGGCCCCTGGATATGGCCCAAAACAAGAACGTGTTCTAGTATTGGGGTCGTCCCACCATGACAGGAGATCGAGATGTCCCAGGCTGTGCTCGACGGTGTTCGTGATCTGCTCCCCACGTTCCGTGACCGCGCTGACGAGACCGAGCGTCTGCGCGTCGTCCCGGAGTCCAACATCAAGGAGCTCGAGGAGACCGGCTTCTTCAAGCTGCTCCAGCCGAAGCGGTTCGACGGCCACGAGGCCGACCCGATCACCTTCTACACCGCGGTGCGCGACATCGCGAGCGCCTGCGGGTCGACTGGCTGGGTCTCCAGCGTCGTGGGCGTCCACCCCTGGCAGGTGGCACTGTTCGCCGACGAGGCGCAGCAGGCGGTCTGGGGCGAGGACACCAACACGCGCCTGAGCTCGTCCTACGCACCGACCGGCAAGGCGACCGTGACCGAGGGTGGCTACATCCTCTCGGGCAAGTGGAGCTTCTCCTCCGGCTGCGACCACTGCTCGTGGGTGCTGCTCGGCGGCCTGGTCTTCAACGCGGACGGCAACGTCATCGACTTCAAGACCTTCATGGTGCCACGCGACAAGTACACGATCATCGACGTCTGGCACATGGTCGGCCTGAGCGGCACCGGCTCCAACGACATCCTCGTCGAGGACGTGTTCATCCCCGAGGCCTTCACGCTGAGCATGGGTGAGACCGGGCAGTGCAAGGGCCCGGGCCAGGAGCAGAACACCTCCGACCTCTACAAGCTGCCCTTCCACTCGATCTTCACCGGCACCATCACCACGCCGATCATCGGGATGGCGATGGGCGCCTACGCCGACCACATCGAGATGCAGCAGAAGCGCAGCCGCGCGGCCTACCTCGGCGAGAAGGCCTCCAAGGACCCCTTCGCCATGGTCCGCATCGCCCGCGCCTCCTCGGAGATCGACGCCGCCTGGGCCCTGCTGGTCAACAACATCCGTGAGGAGCAGGACTACGTCGCCAAGGGGGAGAAGATCCCGCTCGGCACCCGTCTGAAGGTCCGCCGCGACCAGGTCATCGGCAGCCAGCGCGCCATCGAGGCGATCGACGCGCTCTTCGAGGCGTCCGGCGGTCGTGCCCTGACCGAGGGCACCTACCTCCAGCGCGCCTGGCGCGACGCCCACGCGGGTCGGGTGCACGCGGCCAACGACCCCGAGCGCGCGCTGCAGATGTTCGGCGCCCACGAGTTCGGCCACAAGGTCGACCCCGGGATGTACTGACCTGCGATGACGGACTTCTCCCAGGAAGCGACTCGGCGCTCGGCGAAGGCCGGCGAGATCACCCTCAACTACTACGAGGCGGGGGTCACGACCGGCCTCGGTGGGGGGCTGCCGCTCGTCATGCTCCACGGCGGCGGGCCCGGCGCCAGCGCGTGGTCCAACTTCGGCCGCGCGCTGCCCGGCTTCGCCGCGAGCTTCCGCACCCTGCTCGTCGACCAGCCGGGCTTCGGCGCCTCCGACAAGCCTCCCGTGGTGGGCAACTTCTACCGCCACGCGGCCGACCACGTCGTGAAGCTGCTCGACGAGCTCGGCATCGACAAGGTGCACCTGCTGGGCAACAGCCTCGGTGGCGGTACGGCGATGCGCCTCGCGCTCACCTACCCCGACCGGGTCGGACGGCTGGTGCTGATGGGCCCCGGCGGGCTGTCGCTCAACCTCTTCCACTCCGACCCGACCGAGGGCGTGCAGCGGTTGATGGACTTCGGGGCCGACCCGACCCGCGACAAGCTGCGCGCGTTCATCTCCACCATGGTCGTCGACCAGTCGCTCGTCACCGACGAGCTGGTCGAGGAGCGCTTCGCCGACGCGACCGCGCCTGGCGCCCAGGAGGCGATGCGCTCCATGGGCATGTCGTTCTGGAACCCCGAGACGGCCGAGGACGGGATGCTCTGGCGCGAGGCGCACCGCCTGCGCAAGCACACCCTGCTCACCTGGGGTCGCGAGGACCGCGTCAACCCGCTCGACGGCGCGATGGTCGCGCTCAAGCTCATCTCGAAGGCGTCTCTGCATGTCTTCCCCAACTGCGGGCACTGGGCACAGATCGAGGCTGCCGACGAGTTCCGTGACGTGGCCACGTCGTTCTACGCACGGCACGTCGAGCGGCGTGCCGCACCGCCCCAGGAGTCCTGATGACCATCGACATCAAGTCCATGGGTTACGTCCGCGTGGCCTCCACCGACCTCGAGCAGTGGCGCACCTTCGCCGGCAAGGTCCTCGGGCTGGCCGAGGGACGCGGGCCCGACCCCGTGCACCAGTACTGGCGCATCGACCAGGTCTCCGCCCGGCTCGTGGTCTTCCCCTCCGACGTCGACCAGCTCTCCGCGGTCGGCTGGGAGGTCGCCGACCCGCGCGCGCTCCAGGAGGCACGTGAGCACCTGCAGAAGGCCGGTGTCGCCTTCGAGGAGGGCACGGCCGAGGAGCTCGCCGAGCGACGCGTGCAGGAGCTCGTGCGGTTCAGCGACCCGTGGGACAACGTCTTCGAGCTGTTCCACGGCATCACCTACGAGTCGCACCCGCTCGTGACGCCGTACGCCGCCCGCTTCGTCACCGGCGACCAGGGGATGGGCCACATCGTGCTGCCCGTCCTCGACGACGTCGAGGCGCTGCGGTTCTACACCGACGTGCTCGGCTTCCGCCTGCGCGACTCGATGAGCATGCCGGGGGAGTTCGTCGGCAAGGAGCCCGGCTCCAAGGTGTGGCTGCGCTTCCTCGGCGTCAACCCGCGCCACCACTCGCTCGCGTTCCTGCCGATGCCCAACGCGTCCAAGTGCGTCCATGTCATGCTCGAGGTCGAGGACCTCGACGACGTCGGTCGTGCGCTGACCCGCGTGCGCAAGCACCAGGCGCCGCTCTCGGCCACGCTCGGTCGGCACATGAACGACGAGATGGTGTCGTTCTACGTCAAGTCCCCGGGCGGCTTCGACGTCGAGTTCGGCACCGACGGCCTGACCGTCGAGGACGATCGCTGGGTGGCCCGGGAGTCGACGGCCGTGTCTTACTGGGGACACGACTTCGGCGGAGGCCACTGAGGATGGCTAGCGTTGGGGCCATGCCACACCACTCCGGGACTCCCGAGATCCCCGAGGGGATGAGCCACGACGCTCGTGAGACCTGGCCCAGCCCCGAGCTCATCAGCTCCTGGCTCGGGGACGTCGACCTCGACGTCGAGTGGCGTCCCGGGGAGGGCTCGGGCGTCCACGCGGACGACCCGGAGGCCGTCGCTGCCGCGCGGCGCTTCCGCGACGTCCTCGGCAGCTTCGCCTCGGGGGTCACCGTCGTCACCTCCACGAGCAACGGCGAGCCGGTCGGCATGACCTGCCAGTCGTTCTCCAGCGTCTCGCTCGACCCGCCGCTCGTGCTCTTCATCCCGGCCAAGACCTCGCGGGCGTGGCCGCTCATGCAGCGCTCCGGCAAGTTCTGCGTCAACTTCCTCGCCGCGGACCAGGCGGAGCTCTCCAACACGATGGCCAGCCGTGGCACCGACAAGTTCGCCGGCGTCGACTGGGCCCCCTCGGCCGCGACCGGCTCCCCGCTCTTCGCCGACACCGTCGGGTTCGTCGACTGCACCATCCACGCGGTCCACGAGGCCGGCGACCACTACGTCGTGATCGGCCGTGTCCTCGACCTCGGCCTCCAAGGCGCCGAGACACCGCTGCTGTTCTACAAGGGCCAGTACCGCTCGACGGACTGACCAAACCGCGGCGGGACCGGCGTCGAAGGAATGGTGTGGAGACGATCACGTTCGACAGCCATGGTGTCCGCTGCGAGGCCTGGCTGCTGTCAGCCCGGTCCGACGCCCTGACGACCGCGTCCGGAAGGCCGTGCGTCGTGATGGGGCACGGGTTCGGTGCGACCCGCGACGCCGGGCTCCTGCCCTTCGCGGAGCGCTTCGCCGACGCCGGAGCCGACGTGCTCGTCTTCGACTACCGCGGCTTCGGCACGTCCGACGGCTGGCCGCGGCAGGACGTGGACCACCGCCGCCACCGTGAGGACTACCGAGCCGCGGTGGCGGCGGCGCGCCAGCTCGAGGGCGTCGACCCTGACCGGATCGTGCTGTGGGGGAGCTCCTACTCCGGCGGTCACGTGGTCGTCGTGGCAGCCGGAGACCCCCGGATCGCCGGGGTGATCAGCCAGGGCGCGGCGATGGACGGGCTTGCGGCCTTCCGCGGGGTGCAGCAGACCAGTGGGAGCGGCAAGGCGCTCGCGCTGACCGGGGCCGGGCTCAAGGACCTCGGGCGATGGGTGACCCGTCGCGAGCCGTTCCTCGTGCCGGTCGTGGGCGAGCCGGGCACGGCTGCGGTGATCTCGGCACCGGGGGCGGTGGCCGGCTACGGCGCCATCATGGGGCCGACGTTCCGCAACGAGATGTGTGCCCGGGGGATCCTGCGGATCGCCGCCAACCGCCCGGTGCGGCACGCAGCCGCGGTGCAGTGCCCCGTGCTCCTGGTCATCGCGGAGCAGGACAACATCGCCCCGGTGGCGTCGGTGCACGAGGTCGCTCGACGGCTGGGCGACCGGGCGCAGACCGTGTCGTTCGACTGCGGTCACTTCGACGTCTACGTCGACGAGGTGTTCGAGCCCAACGTCACCGCGCAGGTCGCCTTCCTGGAGAAGGTGCTGGCGCCCTGAGCCGGGTGTCCTGCGGCCCGCGTCAGATGCGGGTGCGGATGGGGTTGGCGAGCATCCCCTGGGGATAGGCGTCGTCCGTGCCGGGGAGGGTCGTGACCTCCGGGGACTCGCGGGACTCGGTGACGTCGTCGAGGTCGTCCATGACCTGAGCCTAGGGATCGGTGTGCCACTGCCGGCACACGGATCCTCCACGAATCCCCCACAAGCACGGGGGTTCCGGTCCTCAGAGGTCGAGCAGCGCGCGGTGCTCGTGGGCCTGGCCGAAGAGCTGACCGAGCGCGTGCGCGCGCTTGAGCACCAGGTGCGCGTCGTGCTCCCACGTGATGGCGATGCCCCCGTGCATCTGCACGGTCTCCCCGGCGATGCGGGCCAGCGCGTCGGAGCAGTAGGACTTGGCGACATGGGTGAGTCGCTCGGCGTTGTCCGCGCCGCTGGAGATGGCGTACGACGCCGCCCACGACGCCGAGCGCGACATCTCGAGCAGCACCAGCATGTCGGCCATGCGGTGCTTGAGCGCCTGGAAGGAGCCGATCTGGCGACCGAACTGCACGCGGTCCAACGTGTAGGCGACGGTCATGTCCAACGCGCGGGCGGCCAGCCCGGCCTGGAGCGCGGCGGTGCCGACGGCACCCACGAGGCGGGCGCGCGCGAGCGCCGCAGCGGCGTCACCGATGACGGTCGTCGTGGCGCCCGTCAGGTCGACGTGCGCCAGGCGGATCGTCTGGTCCATCGACTCGGCCCACGTGCGGGTGGCGCTGGCCGGGTCGACCTCGACCAGCCCGGCCTCGGTGACCGCCACCAGCACGGTGGCGATGTCGCCGTCGAGGACCGGTCCGTCGTCGAGCACGATCGCCGCGACCTCGCCGGCCGCGATGCGCGGCAGAAGTCGCCGCTTGGCCTCCTCGTCGGCTCCGGCGAGCAGCGCCTCCGTCACCACCAGGGACGACAGCAGGGGGCTGGGCGCCAGGGACCTGCCGAGCTCCTCGAGGACGATCAGCGGCTCGAGGAGGGTGAAGCCTGCGCCGTCGTAGGCCTCGGGGACGGCGAGAGCGCTGACGCCGATCTGCTCGCACAGCGTCTGCCAGAGGGCCTCGTCGTGCCCGAGGTCGGAGCTCATCGCAGCCCGCACCGCGCGCGAGTCGGCGCGCTTGTCCAGCAGCGAGCGGACCATCGTGGCCAGCTCGTGCTGCTCGGGGGAGAACGCGAAGTCCATCAGCCCACCAGCTCGCGGAGGATGGCGCCGCGGTGGTGGGCGGGGGCGCCCCAGGCGGTCACGAGCGCGCGGACCTTGGTGATCCAGATGCTCAGGTCCAGCTCCGCGGTGTAGCCGATCGCGCCGTGGACCTGGAGGCCCGTGCGCGAGGCGAGGTAGGCGGCGTCGGCCGTGGCCACCTTCGCGGCCGAGGCGCTGACCTCGCCGAGCGCCGCCCCGAGGACCAGTGGTCGGGCGAAGTCGAGAGCGATGCGCACGTCGGCCAAGGCGTGCTTGATCGCCTGGTAGGAGCCGATCTCGCGCCCGAACTGCCGGCGCTGCTTCACGTAGGTCACGGCGTCGGCCAGGATCCGCTCACCGGCGCCGAGGAGCTGGGCCGCCGTGGCCAGCACGGCGAGGTCGAACGCTGCGTCGAGGTCGCCGTGCTCGACGCGCTCGCCCGGCGTGACCGTGAAGAGGTGCCGGGTGCCGTCGACCGAGGCCTTCGCCTGGCCTGCCGTGGCGCGGTGCAGCGAGCCGTCCGTCCTGACGAGGACCTGGTCGGCCACGTCGGCGTCCAGGGCGTAGGGGACCAGCGGCGGGACGGCGACCGTCGCCACGCCCTCGACCTCGTGGCCGAGGGCGAGCGGGAGGTAGGCCGCGGACTCGACCCACGGCCCCGGCACCGCGTGCCGGCCCAGCGCCTCGAAGGCGATGCACAGCTCCACAGGGGTGGCCTCGGTGGCCAGCATCGTCAGTCCCTGCTCGGCCAGTCGCTTCCACAGGTGCAGGCCGGGAGCGTGGTCGCCGGCCGCCCAGGCGCGGGCCGTGCCGACGGTGTCGGCGGACGACAGCAGCGACTCCAACGACGACGCGAAGTCGCGTTGGTCCTCGGTCAGCTCGAACCTCACGTCCTGACTCCCTTCAGCTCGCTGTGCCTGTTCGCATGCCTCAGTACGGCGGCGAAGGTCTCGGTGGTCGTGCCGCGGGCGGTCACGTGCCGCCTCCCTTCGGCTCGCGGGGCAGCCCCAGGATCCGCTCCGCCACGATGTTGCGCTGCACCTCGTTGGTGCCGGCATAGATGGGCCCCGACAGCGAGAAGACGTAGCCGTCGAGCCAGGACGACTCGACCTCGGCCTCCGGGCCGAGCAGGTCGAGGGCCGTCTCGTGCAGGGCGATGTCGAGCTCGGACCAGAAGACCTTGTTGACCGACCCGGCGGCCCCCATGTCGCCGCCGCCGGCCAGGCGCGTGACCGTGCCCCAGGTGTAGAGCCGGTAGGCCTGGGCCTTGAGCCACGCGTCGACCACCCCGTCGTGGGACGCCGGACCGGCGTCGGGTGACGCCCTGCAGAGCTCGACGAGCCGGTCGGCCGCGGCACAGAACCGCCCGGGCGAGCGCAGGGAGAGCCCCCGCTCGTTTCCGGCGGTGCTCATCGCGACGCTCCACCCCTCGCCGACCCCACCGAGCACGTCGGCGTCGGGCACGAAGACGTCCTCGAAGAAGATCTCCGCGAAGCCGGCCTCCCCGTCGAGCTGTGCGATCGGGCGCACCGTGACGCCCTCGGCGTCGAGGGGGAAGAGGAAGTAGGTCAACCCGGCGTGACGCTGGGCCTCGGGGTCGGAGCGGAACAGCCCGAAGCCCCAGTGGGCGAAGGAGGCCCGCGAGGACCAGGTCTTCTGCCCGTTGAGCAGCCATCCGCCGCGCGCCTCGTCGCGTCGGGCCGTGGACGTCAGGGAGGCCAGGTCGGAGCCGGCCTCCGGCTCGGACCAGCACTGCGCCCAGACCTGCTCACCGGTGGCCATCGACGGCAGGAAGCGGTCCTGCTGCTCCGGGGTGCCGTGGTCGAAGAGGATCGGCGCCAGCAGGAAGATGCCGTTCTGCGAGACACGACCGGGCGCGCCGGCGCGGTAGTACTCCTCCTCGAAGACCACCCACTCGACCAGCGAGGCCTCACGACCGTGGTAGGCCTCGGGCCACGACACGACCGACCAGCGTGCCGCCGAGAGGCGGGCCTCCCACTCCTGGTGGGCCACCCAGCCCTCGGCGGTGTCCATCGACGGCAACGGCTGGCTCGGCACGTTGGCCGCGAGCCAGGCCCGTGCCTCGGCCTGGAAGGCCAGCTCCGACTCCGACAGGGTCAGGTCCATCTCAGTCCTCTCGCAGGGCGGTCTTGAGGACCTTGCCCGACAGGTTGCGGGGGAGTGCGTCCACGAAGACGACGTGTCGCGGCACCTTGAAGTTGGCGAGCCGCTCGCGGGCGAAGGCGACGACCGTCTCGGGGGTGAGGTCGGCGCCGGAGGGCTGGCCGGCGCGGACGACGTACGCCGTGCCGACCTCGCCCAGGCGCTCGTCGGGCGAGCCGACCACGGCGACGTCGGCGATCCCGTCGAGGCGGGTGAGGGCTTGCTCGACCTCGGCTGGATAGACGTTGAAGCCGCCGGAGATGTACATGTCCTTGAGCCGGTCGGTGATGCGCAGGTTGCCCGCGTCGTCGACCGTCCCGACATCGCCGGTGTGGAGCCAGCCGTCGGCGTCGATCGCCTCGGCGGTCGCCGCGGGGTCGTCGAGGTAACCGAGCATCACGTGCTCCCCACGCAGCAGCAGCTCGCCGGGCTCGCCCGGAGCGGCATCGATGCGGAGCTCCATGCCGGGGATGGCGCGACCGCAGGTGGTCGCGACGGTCTGCGCGGAGTCGCCCTCGCGGCACATCGTGGCGACGACGGCCTCGGTCATGCCGAAGGCGGTGACGACCTGGTCGATCGCCAGGCCCTCGGGCTCGGCGGCGCGCATCCGCTCGATCAGCACGACCGGCACGACCGCAGCACCCGTGACGGCCAGCCGCAGCGACGAGAGGTCTCGCTCCGTGCGACCCGGGGCGCCCAGCAGGGACTGGTAGATCGTCGGCGCACCCGGCAGCAGCGTGATGTGCTCGGACTCGACGAGGCGCATCGTGGCCTCTGCGTCGAAGGTCGCGACGGGATAGAGCGTCGCGCCGGTCAGCAGCCCCACCACGATGCCGATCTTGTAGCCGAAGGAGTGGAAGAACGGGTTGACCACGAGGTAGCGGTCATCGGCCCGCACTCCGCCCAGGTCGGCCCACGCCTGCGCGACGCCTATGGTCTGGCGGTGCGCCGACATCGCGCCCTTGGAGCGGCCGGTCGTGCCGGAGGTGAAGAGGATGTCGGCCACGTCGTCGCGGGACACCGCGTCGGCCACCACGTCGATGTCGCCGGGCGCGGTGAGCACGTCGTCGAGGCGCGTGACCTCGAGGATCTCGACGACCGTCGACAGCGCGCTGGCGGCGCGCAGGTCCGCGACCTGGGTGCGCCCGAGGAAGCCGTCGGCCACGACGACGAGCACGGCGCCGGTGCGGTCGACCACGTCGGCGACCTCGGGGCCCGTGTAGCGCGAGTTGACCGGGACGAGCGTGCCGCCGGCGTACGTCACGGCGAGAGCGGCCACCGCCCAGTCGATGCTGTTGGGCGCCCAGACGACGACGCGGCCCCCGGGCCCGAGGCCCCGGGTGCGGTAGCCGGCCGCCACCGCCCGCACCCGCTCGAGGAGGGCGGTGAAGGACAGGACCCGGTCGCCGTCGACGTACGCCGGGTGGTCACCGAAACGCCCGGCAGCATCGCGCAGGACCTGCGGCAGGGTCGTCGTCATCGCCTCTCCTATCCATACCAAGCAAGTGCTTGGTAGGGTAGCACTCGTGGACCTGAGCTACTCCGAGGAAGACCAGGCGTTCCGGGTCGAGATCCGGACCTGGCTCGAGGACAACCTGACCGGCGAGTGGGCCGCCCTGCGCGGTGTCGGCGGCCCCGGGCGCGACCACGAGCTGTTCGCCGAGCGGCTCGCGTGGAACCGGCACCTCGCCGCCCACGGCTGGACCTGTGTCGGGTGGCCGGTCGAGCACGGTGGTCGCGGGCTGAGCCTGTGGCAGCAGGTGATCTTCCACGAGGAGTACGCCCGCGCCCAGGGCCCGGCTCGTGTCAACCACCTCGGCGAGGAGCTGATGGGGCCGACGCTGATCGCCTTCGGCACGCCCGAGCAGCAGGCTCGTTTCCTGCCGAGGATCGTGGCGGTCGAGGAGCTGTGGGCGCAGGGCTACTCCGAGCCCGGCGCCGGCTCCGACCTGGCCAACGTGCAGACGAAGGCGCGCCTGTCCGACGACGGACGGGAGTGGGTGATCGACGGGCAGAAGGTGTGGACGTCCAACGCCCACCTGTCGCAGTGGGTCTTCGTGATCGCGCGCACCGAGCCCGGCTCGCAGCGTCACCATGGCCTGTCGTTCCTGCTCGTGCCGCTGGACCAGGAGGGCGTCGACGTGCGTCCGATCGAGCAGCTGACCGGGGGCTCGGAGTTCAACGAGGTCTTCTTCACCGGCGCTCGCACCGACGCCGACCTGGTCGTCGGCGAGGTCGGCAGGGGCTGGCCCGTCGCGATGGGGCTGCTCGGCTTCGAGCGTGGGGTGTCCACGCTCGCGCAGACCGTCGACTACGCCCGCGAGCTCGCCGGGGTGGTCGACCTGGCCAAGCAGACCGGGGCGATCGACGACCCGGTCCTGCGCGACCGGCTCGCGTCGCTGAGCGCCGAGCTCGAGGTGACCCGCTCCTTCGCCCTGCGCGGTCTCTCGTCGGTCGAGGGCGGCTCCGACTCGGCCGCCGGCGGGGGAGCGGGCTCGATCTTCAAGCTGGTCTGGGCCAACTGGCACCAGCGGCTCGGCGAGGTCGCGATGCAGGTCGCCGGTCCCGCCTCGCTGCTCGCGCGGGAGTCGGACACCCCCTACGACCTCGACGAGTGGCAACGACTCTTCCTCTTCTCCCGCGCCGACACGATCTACGGCGGCAGCGACGAGGTCCAGAAGAACATCCTCGCCGAGCGCGTGCTCGGCCTTCCGAAGGAGCCCCGCGGATGACCACGACCAGAGCCGAGCAGCCCGTCCCCGACTACGTCCCCGGCCACGACCTGCTCGTGGGCAAGGTCGTCGTCGTGACCGCTGCGGCGGGCGCGGGCATCGGCGCCGCCGTCGTACGACGGGTGCTCGAGGAGGGTGCCCAGGCCGTCGTGTTCAGCGACACGCACGCGCGCAGGCTGGCGGAGGCCGAGGCCGCGCTGGCCGAGGAGTTCGGCGCCGACCGCGTGCGCCAGCTCGTCTGCGACGTGACCGACGAGGCCCAGGTGGCAGCGCTCCTGGACGTCGCCGACGAGCTCGGCGGCGTTGACGTGATGATCAACAACGCCGGCCTCGGCGGCACCGCCAACGTGCTCGAGATGACCGACGAGCAATGGCTCAAGGTCCTCGACATCACGCTCACCGGCACCTTCCGCTGCGTGCGCGCGGCAGGTCAGCGCTTCGTCGCCTCGGGCACGAGGGGTGTGATCATCAACAACGCCTCGGTGATCGGGTGGCGTGCGCAGGAGGGCCAGGCGCACTACGCCGCTGCCAAGGCCGGGGTGATGGCGCTGACCCGTTGTGCCGCGCTCGACCTGGCGCCGCACGGCATCCGCGTCAACGCGGTCTCGCCGAGCCTGGCGATGCACCCGTTCCTCGCCAAGGTCACCTCCGACGAGCTGCTCCACGAGCTCAAGCAGCGCGAGGCCTTCGGCCGGGCGGCCGAGCCGTGGGAGGTGGCCAACGTGATGGTGATGCTGGCCAGCGACTACGCGTCGTACATGACCGGCGAGGTCGTCGCCGTCAGCTCGCAGCAGGCCTGAGAGGCTTCGGTCGTGGCAACGCGTGAGGACGAGGCGAGCGCCGGCAACCGGCGCGCGGAGCTGTTGAGCATCGCGGCCGGGCTGTTCGCCGAGAAGGGCTTCAAGAACACCACGGTGCGCGACATCGCGGACGCCTCCGGGATCCAGTCGGGCAGCCTCTACCACCACTTCGACTCCAAGGAGTCGATGGTCGACGAGATCCTCTCGACCTTCCAGGAGGAGCTGTTCGGCTCCTACGACGAGATCCTCACCAGCACCGACGGCCCGCGCGCCAGGCTGGAGCGCGCCGTCCAGGTCTCCTTCGAGGCCATCGACCGGCACCGCCACGAAGTCGCGATCTTCCAGAACGAGGCCGACTACCTCGGTGGCTTCGAGCGCTTCGCCTACCTCGCCGAGCGCAATGCCCAGTCGCGCGCGGTGTGGATCACCCTGCTCGACGACGGTGTCCGCTCCGGGGCTCTGCGCGCCGACCTCGACATCGAGCTCACCTACCGCTTCATCCGCGACACCGTGTGGGTGGCGGTGAAGTGGTACCGCCCCGGCGGCACGCTCACCCACGCCCACGTCGCCGACCAGTACCTCCACATCCTCCTGGACGGGATCTCCCATGGCTGAGGCCTACATCATCGACGCGGTCCGCACCCCGGTCGGCAAGCGCGGAGGCGCGCTCGCTGCGATGCACTCCGCCGACCTTGCTGCCCACACGATCGGCGCGCTCATGCGTCGCACGGGCGTCGACCCGGGGGCCGTCGACGACGTGATCCTCGGGTGCTGCGACACCATCGGCTCCCAGGCCGGCGACGTCGCCCGCACCGCCTGGTTGGTCGCCGGGCTGCCCGACCACGTGCCCGGCGTGACCATCGACCGTCAGTGCGGCTCGTCCCAGCAGGCGGTGCACTTTGCCGCCCAGGGCGTCATGAGCGGCACCCAGGACCTCGTGGTCGCCGGTGGCGTGCAGAACATGAGCGCCATCCCGATCTCGGCCGCGATGCTGGTCGCCCAGCCGTACGGCTTCACCACGCCCTTCGCCGAGTCGCCGGGCTGGCAGGCGCGCTACGGCGACGTCGAGGTCTCGCAGTTCGCCTCCGCCGAGATGATCGCGGAGAAGTGGGACATCAGCCGTGAGGACATGGAGTCCTTCGCCCTGGCCTCCCACGAGCGCGCTCGGCTCGCGATCGCCGAGGGCCGCTTCGCACGTGAGATCGAGCCGGTCGTGCTTCCGGACGGGTCGACCTTCGCGGTCGACCAGTGCCCGCGCGAGACGTCGCTGGAGAAGATGGCAGGTCTGCAGCCCCTCGCCCCCGGCGGTCGCATCACGGCCGCCGTCGCCTCCCAGATCTGTGACGCCTCGACCGCGCTGCTCATCGCCTCCGAGGCGGCCGTCGCCGAGCACGGCCTCACCCCGCGGGCCCGCATCCACCACCTCACGGTGAAGGGCGACGACCCGGTCTGGATGCTCACCGGCCCGATCCGCGCCACGGCGCACGCCCTCGACAAGACCGGCCTCTCGATCGACGACATCGACCTCTTCGAGTGCAACGAGGCCTTCGCCTCGGTCGTGCTCGCGTGGATGAAGGAGACCGGCGCCCCGCACGAGCGCGTCAACGTCAACGGCGGCGGCATCGCCCTGGGCCACCCCATCGGCGCCACCGGCACCCGCCTCATGACCACGATGCTGGGCGAGCTCGAGCGCACGGGTGGTCGCTACGCCCTGCAGACCATGTGCGAGGGCGGCGGCCAAGCCAACGTGACGATCATCGAGCGACTGTAGGACGCCGAGTCGGCGCAATGTTGCGCGAGCGGGCGCGAGTCGGCGCAATGTTGCACGCCCGGGCCCGAGTCGGCGCAATGTTGCACGCCCGGCTGCAACGGGGCGCCGACACGGGGGGGGTTAGGCGACGTCGGGC
>NZ_JANNML010000126.1:0-15914 GCF_031397825.1 Nocardioides sp. | reverse complement strand
TGGGCCAAGAAGTTCGAGGACGCCGGCGTCCCGATCGTCGGCGACGACATCAAGTCGCAGGTCGGCGCCACCATCACGCACCGCGTGATGGCCAAGCTGTTCGAGGACCGCGGCGTCGCGCTGGACCGCACCTACCAGCTCAACGTCGGCGGCAACATGGACTTCAAGAACATGCTCGAGCGCGAGCGCCTGGAGTCCAAGAAGGTCTCCAAGACCCAGGCCGTCACGTCCAACCTCACCGGCTCGCTGTCCGGCCTGGTCAACGACAAGAACGTCCACATCGGCCCGTCCGACTACGTCGCCTGGCTCGACGACCGCAAGTGGGCCTACGTCCGCCTCGAGGGTCGCGCCTTCGGTGACGTCCCGCTCAACCTCGAGTACAAGCTCGAGGTCTGGGACTCGCCCAACTCGGCCGGCATCATCATCGACGCCCTGCGCGCCTGCAAGATCGCCAAGGACCGGGGCATCGGTGGCCCGATCATCTCCGCGTCGTCCTACCTGATGAAGTCGCCGCCGGTGCAGCTGCCCGACGACGAGGGTCGCCGCCGCGTCGAGGCGTTCATCAAGGGCGAGGAGTGACCACTCCGCCCGTCTGAGCCTGCTCGACCTGCTCCATCCACCGACCCGCCCGAGGACTCCTCGGGCGGGTCGGTGGCATGTCGACCGTACGTCGTCCGGGCGTGGTTTCCCCCAGGCGGGGGATCTGCGGCCAGCTGCGTGAAACTCCGGACGTAACCCCGTCCGCCGCCGCATCGTTGGGTCCCCGACCGCCGCGCCACCGCGCGGCCCACGACCCAAGGACCACCATGACTCCCGTGCGCGCTCGTCGCCTCCGGACAGCAGCGGTCACCACCGCCCTGTTGGCCGGGCTCGCGACCCCCGTCGTCCTCTCGCCCACCTCCTCGGGGGCCCCGCCGGCCGACCAGAAGCCCGCACCCGGGGCGACGTTCGGGGCCAAGCTCCTGAGCGTCGTGTTCGACGGCCAGGCCTCCACGATCGACCCCGGCCAGCCGTTCACCGTCTCCGGCACGGTCGGCAAGGTCACCGAGGGCGTGGTGGGCCGTCTCGGCGCCGGCGTCCCGGCGAGCTTCACCCTCGCGGTCACCGATGCCGAGGGCTCGCTGCTGGGCACCCAGGACGTCACCGCCGATGACGACGGCTCGTTCGCGACCACGGTGCCCGGCGAGCTCACCGCGGGCCTCGCGGGGCCTGCGGACCTGAGCCTGGCCCTGCGCGCGATCGACGCGTCGTACGCCGGGTTCGCGGCCGACGAGGCAGGCTCGGCGCCGATCGCGGTGCGCGGCACGACCAAGCGCCTCAAGATCACCAACAGCTTCGTCTCCTCGGTCGGCTGGGTGAAGCCGGGTGCGCGCTACCCGTCGCGGATCCTGGTCACCAACCCCACCTCGAAGGCCATCGCGGGCGCGGTCGTGACGGTGCGTGCACCGAAGGGCACGACGTTCCTCAGCGCCACCGGCGCCGGCACCCGCAGGGTCGGGCCGACGCGGATCACCTGGCGGCTCAAGCCGGTCAGTGCCAAGAAGACCTCGGTCCTGGTGATCGAGAGCCGTGCGGCGACGCTCAAGGCGCTGCCCACGCTGGTCTGGCGCGACCTGTCGAGCACCGCGACGCTCGCCTCGAAGGGAAAGCGCTCCACGGTCCGCAGCCACGGCCCCAAGGTCATCCCGCCCGCGGAGGTCTACGACACCGCGCGCTACGGCGACCGCCCGTTCCCCGTCGTCCCGGTGCAGTACACCGACCGCAGCTACACCGCCGGCCACTCCGGCGGTGACCTCGCCAAGGTGATCAACGCCAAGTCCTTCAGGGGTTCGACCTTCAACCTCTTCCAGGAGATGTCGCTGGGCCAGCTCTACCCCAACGGCACCGTCCCGTCGGCCGGCATCGCGACCGCCGACTTCAACTACGCCCCGGGCTTCGACTTCCAGCAGACCGACCCGGCGACGGCCAACACCTGCACGGGCACCACCTTCGGTGACTCCCCGGTCCCGGCGGAGGGCAGCGCCCTCTACCCCGAGCGGATCACCAACGGCGTCTACAACCTGCCCGGCCAGACCCAGTGGTACGGCGCGGACGCCAACGGCTCCGCCGTGATCGGGGCCCTGGGCGGCGTCGCCGCGCTCCAGCAGATCGACAGCGGCTGCGGCCCGACCGGCAAGCTCGTCGCCGACGCCGTCGCCGTGTCCGACCCCGAGATCGACTACTCCGACTTCGACACCGACAAGGACGGCGTCGTCGACTTCTTCATGGCCGTCTTCGCCGGGTGCGGCGGCAACGGAGCCTCCCAGCTCGGCGCCTGCTCCGACGCCCCCTCCGACGCCGCGCCCTACGACAACATCTGGCCGCACAGCTCCTCGCTGGAGTTCTACCTCACCGACCCGGTCACCGGGCTGCCCGGCTTCACGACCGACGACCAGCTGAAGAACCTCGAGGGCCAGCCGCTCTTCTACACCTCCACGAGCTACTCGAAGATGACCACCAAGAAGACGCCCTACAAGGTCTTCGTCCGCGTCGGTCCCTACAACCTCAACCCCGAGACCGCCCTCGACAAGGCCTCGGTCATCTCGCACGAGTACGGCCACTCGCTCGGACTCCCGGACTTCTACTCCCTCGGCGGCCGCGAGACCTACGGCGACTGGAACCTCATGGCGACCGACAAGTCGCAGAACATGGACGGCTTCTCGCGCCAGGAGCTCGGCTGGGTGGTGCCGGAGGTCCTGACCAAGGGCACCCGCACGATCAAGAACATCCCCGACTCCAAGCAGGACACCGGCGTCATCAGGTGGAAGACCGCGGCGGGCAAGAGCTACACGCTCAAGCGCGGGCGTGACGGCATCGTCCACAACTCGCGGATGTACGTCGCCAAGCTCCCCGGTCGCCAGCTGCTCGACCCGTTGGTCTTCTCGACCGGTGCGACCGCGACCAAGAAGCACGCGTGGTTCAGCGGCTCGGGCAACGACTTCGGCTGCGCCACCGACGGGGGCGGTCGCAACCTCGACTTCTCCCTGCCCGCGCTGTCGAAGGTCCCCGCCGGCACCGACGTCACGGTCTCCTTCAAGTCCTACTGGGACATCGAGTGGGACTACGACTACGGCTACGTGCTGAGCTCGAAGGACGGCGGCAAGGCCTTCACCTCGCACGCCTCGGACAACGGTTACACGACCTCCAACACCGACCCCCTGGCCGGCAACCCCAACCAGAACGGCTGCCAGGCGGCGTACGACAACGGGATCACCGGGACCTCCGGCTCCTACCAGGCCGGTACCGAGGCGCTCGACCGCAAGGCCGGCAACACCCCGGCCCCGATCTTCGTGTCCGACACCTACGACATCTCCGACCTGGCCGGCGCCAAGACCCCGGTGCTGCGCTTCAGCTACTCCACCGACCCGGGCCTGGCCCGTCCGGGCTGGTTCATCGACGACATCGTGGTCAAGGCGGGCTCAAAGGTGATCTACCGCTCCGACTTCGAGAAGAACGGCTCGCCCGACGACCCGTTCGTGTTCAACGGTGGCTGCCAGGCCGACAACCCGGGTGGCGACTGCACGAAGGGCTGGCAGTACGTGAAGGCCGGAGCCGAGGCGGAGTTCGACCACGCCTACTACGTCGAGCTGCGCGACCGCTCCGGCTTCGACCTCGACGGTGAGGGCCAGATCGACCGTGACCCGATCGGCTTCCAGCCGGGCCTGTCGCTGCTCTACACCGACGAGGCGCACGGCTACGGCAACGCCGGCACCGACGACCCGCCGGCGCAGTCGCCGCTGGACGCCAAGCCCGAGCCCGGCAGCACCACGCCGGACCTGGACGACGCGGCCTTCACGGCCGCCGTCGGTCGCGCGGCCTTCTCGGACTTCGGCCGGGGCCACACCGACAACTACAGCGACCCGGCCAACTCCTCGGTCGACCCGCGCTACTCCGGCGTGGCCAACCCGTGGCGCTTCCAGTACGACTGCCTGCGCTTCAAGGTGCTCTCGATGAAGGGCGCCGGCAACGGGCCGACGGTGTCCAACGGCGACCTCACCGGCACCGTGCGCTTCACCGTCGGCAAGGGCTGCGGGACGTTCAACTACGGCTACGGCGTCCCCGCGACCCCGAAGAACACCCGCCCGACGGCCCGCATCACCGCCTCGCGCACGACCGTCCCGGCCGGCACCACGGTGGCCTTCGACGGGTCGCGGAGCAGTGACAAGGAGACGCAGCGCTTGCTCGACTACGTGTGGAGCTGGGACAACGGCGAGCCGGCCAAGGACGCCGTGGGGGTCAAGGCCAGCCACGCGTTCGACAACCCGGGCACCTACCGGGTGCGCCTGCGGGTCACCGACCCCCAGGGACGGTTCCACATCGCGGCCTACACGCTGACGGTGACCTGACCCGGCGTACTCCCCTATGGCCGAAGGCCCTCCCGCATGGTGCGGGAGGGCCTTCGGCGTGCTGGCGTCGACTCATGTAACACGTCGTCTGCTCATCTACGAGACCGTTGCAGCGTTCTGCCAGATGGGTGGACAGCGTGTTACAAGAAGCCGCGGCGAGGATCAGGCAGCCCGGGCGCCCTCGGCGTCCTTCTTGAGGGCGGCGAGCGTCTCGGCCATGCCGGTGCGCAGCTCCTCGGTGAACTTCGGGACCCCGCCGAGGACGTACTTGGTCAGGTTGAGCGAGACGCCCGAGATGCCGTCGGGGGTCTCGCGACGGTGCGTCACCGTGGTGCCGCCGGTGGCGGTGGGGGTGAGCTGGAAGGACCAGATCGTCTTGTTCTCGGCGATCCGGAAGGCGAAGTCCTCGTGCGGCGTGAAGCGCACGACCTTGCCCTTGGTCGGCCAGAAGAGCAGGCCCTTGCGGTTGAGGTTGGAGAACTTCACGCCCTGGGCGACCGCACCCCCCTTGACGGTGGTGCGCACGACCTGCGGGCTGCGCGCGGACATCGCGGTCAGGTCGGTGACGAGCGCCCAGACCTGGGCGGGAGGTGCGTCGATCTCGATGGTCGCCTCGAGCTGGGCGTGCTGGGTGTCTGCCATGCCGCGCAACCTACCCTCGGTATGTCGGCCGCGTCTGTGTGATCGTCGCCACGTGGCTGGCGGTCGCCCCGGTCGGGTCGTGTGGCGGCGGCAGCGCGCTGCCGCTGCATCGGGCACACGACTGCGCAGGTCGGACCGGCCTGGCGGTCGCCTCCGACGGGTCGTGTGTCCCAGGCAGCGCCTGGGGTCGTTCTGCGGCACACGACTCTCGCGAGCGCCCGCCACTCGTGCCACCAGCCGTCAGCGAGGCCCGTGCGTGTTGAGCCAGAGCACCGGGCCGGGGAGGGCGCAGCCGAGGGAGCGGACGGCAGCGAGGGCCTTGCCGGTGTAGACCGGCTCGAGCTCGAGACCGGCCGTGGCAGCGCGGGTGACCTCGGCGACGGAGGCCGGGGTCGGGTCGCCGTACGTCGTGCCGAGCCAGTCGGGCCTCAGGTCGAAGTCGTCGGGAGACAGGGCGGGCACCTGCGACATCCCGCGCTCGCGCAGCAGCGTCGAGGTCTGCCGGGCCAGCCGGGCCATCGCGACCGCGTCGAGGGGGAGCATGTCGTTGACGACCGCGCCGAGCACGCGGGTGCGCAGGCCCGCCACCCGGAAGCCGAGGGTCAGGCCCGTGACCGTGCCACCCGACCCGACGGGCACCACCATCGTGGCCGGCTCGGGCAGGTCGCCCGAAGCCACCTGCGCGGCGATCTCGAGCGCCACGTCGACGTAGCCGAGGGTGCCGAAGGCGTTGGAGCCGCCGGCCGGGAGGTACCACGGCCGGTGCTTGGCGAGGATCCACGGCGCCGCCAGCTTGAGCCGCAGCGTCGAGGGGAAGCGGTAGATCCGGGCACCCGAGGCCTGCAGGCGGGCGAGCTGGTCTCGCACGTGGTCGTCGACGGGCTGGTCGACCAGGCCGAGCACGGTGCGCAGGCCGTGCTCACGGCCGTAGAGAGCGCAGGCCAGGCCCCAGTGCGTGCCGATGCCTCCGACGGTGAAGAGCGTCGTGGTCCCGCGCTGCTGGGCCTCGGGGATGATCCACTCCAGCTTGCGGACCTTGTTGCCGCCCCAGGCGCCGTCGCCGAACGCCGCCTCGTCCTTGAGCCACACCTCGGTGTCGAAGCCGAGCTCGAGCGGGCGCACCGGCGTCGGCGCGGAGCCGAGCGCCACGTGACCCAGTCCCGGACAACGCGCGGCCAGCACGCTCACGACGAGGGCACCCGCGCGGCCCACCAGGCCAGCAGGACCGCGCGGGCCTGCTCCTCGCTCTGCGGACCGTCGTCCATCCGCACCTTCAGCAGGTGCTGATAGGCCTGACCGACCTCGCGGCCGGGGCCGATCCCGAGGATCTCCATGATCTGGTTGCCGTCGAGGTCGGGCCGGATCGACTCGAGATCCTCCTGCTCACGCAGCCGCGCGATGCGCTCCTCCAGCCCGTCATAGGTACGACGCAGCCGGTCGGCCTTGCGCTGGTTGCGGGTCGTGCAGTCGGCCCGCGTGAGCACGTGCAGCCGCTCGAGCTGGTCGCCGGCGTCGCGCACGTAACGACGGACGGCGGAGTCGGTCCACTCGCCGTTGCCGTAACCGTGGAAGCGCAGGTGCAGCTCGACCAGCTTGCTGACCGCGTCGGTCTCGTCGTTGGAGAACTTCAGCGCCTTCATCCGCTTGCGGGTGATCTTGGCGCCCACGACGTCGTGGTGGTGGAAGGTGACGGTGCCGTCGTCGACGAACGTGCGCGTGCGCGGCTTGCCCACGTCGTGCATCAGGGCCGCGAAGCGCGAGACGAAGTCGGGCTCGCCGCCCAGACGGGACTCGAGGTCGATGGCCTGCTCGAGCACGGTGAGGGTGTGCTCGTAGACGTCCTTGTGGCGGTGGTGCTCGTCGCGCTCCAGGGCGAGCGCGGGCAGCTCGGGCAGCACCCGCTGCGCCAGTCCGGTCTCCACCAGGAGCGTGAGGCCGAGGCGGGGGTGCGGCGCGCAGACGAGCTTGACCAGCTCGTCTCGCACCCGCTCGGCGGAGATGATCTCGATCCGGTCGGCCATCGCGGTCATCGCCTCCACCACCGCCGGGTCGACGGTGAAGCCGAGCTGGGCGGCGAAGCGCGCGGCGCGCATCATCCGCAGTGGGTCGTCGGAGAAGGAGTCCTCCGGACGACCGGGTGTGCGCAGCACGCGGTGGGCCAGGTCGACCACACCACCGAAGGGATCCTCGATGACCCGGCCCGGGACCGCCACAGCCATCGCGTTGACGGTGAAGTCACGTCGGCCCAGGTCGCCGGCGAGCGAGTCGCCGAAGTCGACGTCGGGCTTGCGGGAGGAGGCGTCGTAGACCTCGGAGCGGTAGGTCGTGACCTCGACGATCCAGTCGCCCTTGCGGCAACCGATGGTGCCGAAGTCGCGGCCCATGTCCCAGGTGGCGTCGCCCCACGCCTTGAGCAGCCGCTCGGTGTCGTCGGGATGCGCGGAGGTCGCGAAGTCCAGGTCGTGGTGCCGACGGCCGAGCATCGCGTCGCGGACGGGTCCGCCGACCAGGGCGAGCTCGTGGCCCGCGTCGTTGAAGAGACGTCCGAGGTCGTCGATGACCGGGGCGATCCGGTCCAGCTCCGTCTCGACGGCGCGCTGGACCTCGACGATGCTCAGGGTCTGGAACGGGGCGTCGGGCACGGCCGACGAGTCTAGGGCGTCGGGGCCGATAGGCTCGCGTCGTGGTCCGGTCTCCCCTATTTCGTCGCGCCCTGGGCGCAGCGATCAGGAGCCTGCCGCTGCTGGCCTGCCTCTCCGTGGGCGTGGCACCGGCCTCCGCGGCGCCGGCCGCACCCGCACCCGCACCGATCCGCACCCTCGAGCCACTGTCGATCGAGCTGACCACCGTCTCACCGTCGGTCGTGCCCCGCGAGGGCCCGATCCGGATCACCGGCACGATCACCAACATCGACATCGAGACCTGGTCGACGATCAACCTCTACCCCTTCGTCGGCGACCAGCCGATGACGACCTCCGACGAGCTGGCCGAGGCCGCGAAGGTCCCCGTCGACCAGGAGGTCGGTGGCCGGATCACCGACTCCGGCCCGTTCGACACCGTCGAGGAGCTCGAGCCGGGCGAGTCCTACTTCTTCACCATCACGGTCCCGCGCTCCTCCATCCCCCTCGACCGGCGCGGCGTCTACTGGTTTGGCGTGCACGCGCTGGGCGAGGGCCCGGTCCCGCGCGACGCCGTGGCCGACGGTCGGGCCCGCACCTTCCTGCCCTACGTGCCGGCGAACGTCGAGGGCTCGGTCGAGACCGGGATCGTCATCCCCCTGCGCCGCTACATCGCCCACGAGGCCGACGGGGCGATCGCCAACACCGACGACTGGGCCCGCACCCTCGAGGACGGCGGTCGGATGCGCGGACTGGTCGACCTCGGCGCGGCCGCCGGCGACCAGCCGGTGACGTGGCTGATCGACCCCGCGCTGCTCGACGCCGTACGACGCCTCGCGGCCGGCAACCCGGCCCGCTCGCTGTCCCCCACCCAGCCGGCCGACCCGGACGACCCGGACCTGACGCCCTCGACCAGTCCCTCGGCGACCATCAGCCCGGCCGATCCGGACGAGCAGCCGACCGACGACGCGACCGACGAGCCGAGCGACCTGCTCGACCCCGAGGCCGCGGCCCTCGCCGAGACCGCCAGCACCTGGTTGGCCGACCTCGAGGAGTCCGTCGCCGACGACCAGGTGCTGACGCTCCCCTACGGCGACCTCGACGTCGCCGCCAGCGCCCAGCACGACCCGGCGCTCTACGAGCTCGCCGTGTCCCGCACCAGCGCCCTGCTCGAGGCGTGGGGCGTGAGCACCACGCCGGGGATCGGCTCGCCCAGCGGCTACATGGACGCCGCCGGCATCGACATGGCCACCCCCGACTCCACCATCCTGGTCACCGACCGGATGTTCGGCGACGACCCGCCCGCCGTGGCCGAGTCGGACGGGCACCGGCTGGTCGTCACCTCCACCGGTGCGGCCTCCGGCGGCCCGCTCCCCGGTGAGCGGCTCTCGGCGATCGGGCTGCGCCAGCGCCTGCTCAGCGAGGCGGCCGTCCGGGTCCTGGAGGACGACGACCAGCCGCTGGTCATGATGCTGCCCGTCCAGTGGAACCCCGAGGACGTCAACGTCTTCTTCGACGGTCTCGCCCCCACCTGGCTCGACCTCAGCCCGGTCTCCGATGCCACCGCCCGAGTCGCGGCACCTGTCGACGCCACCGAGCTCACCTACCCCGACCGCCAGGCCGAGCGGGAGCTCGACGAGCGCTCCTTCGCCGCGGTCGAGGGCCTCGTGACCGCCGGCGAGAAGCTGCAGAACCTGCTCACCCGCAACGACCAGGTCGCCTCGGTCGTCACCGAGCAGGCCCTCAGCAGCGCGTCGTACGCCGCCCGCGAGGCGCCGCGCTCCGCCCGTCAGGCCGTGGTCGCCTCCCGCACCTGGATCGACGCCCGCCTGGGCTCCGTCCAGGTCGACGCTCCCCCCGGGGTGACCCTCTCGGGCGCCAGCGGCAACTTCGCGCCCACCCTCACCAATGCGCTCGACGAGCCCGTCACGGTGGTCGTCACTGCCCGCACCGACGCCGGCATCGTCGTCTCTGACTCCGAGGAGATCCAGCTGGCCGCGGACAGCCAGACCACGATCCTGCTCCGGGCCCGGACCCTGCGGCTGGGGGTCCACAGCGTCACCCTCTACGTCACCGACACCGACGGCCGGCGCCTCGGCTCCTCCGACCAGCTGCCGATCCGCTCCGGCCAGGTCAGCACGATCATCTGGGTCGTCCTCGCCTCCGGCGCCGGCATCCTCCTCCTCGCCATCGGGGTGCGGCTGGTGCGGCGCTTCCGGCGCCGTCACGAGCCCCCCGAGGCCGACCCGGGCGAGGCCACGTGAGCGCGCCCGACGAGGCACGGGCGGCCGAGGACCAGCAGCAGGTCCTCGCCTCCAGCGCGGTGATGGCGGCCGGCACCGTGGTGTCCCGGCTGAGCGGTTTCGTGCGCTCGACGCTGCTGGTCGCCGCCCTCGGCGTCTCGCTGCACGCCGACATCTTCACGATCGCCAACACGATCCCCACCATGCTCTACATCCTGCTGGCCGGGGGCGTCTTCAACGCCGTGCTCGTGCCGCAGCTGGTGCGGGCGATGAAGAACGACGCGGATGGCGGCGAGGCCTACACCAACCGGGTGATCACCCTGGCCGCGCTGTTCCTCGGGGTCGTCACGGTGGTCCTGGTCGTCGCCGCTCCGCTGGTGATGGACCTGGTCCTCAGCGACCAGTACTCCACCGCTGACCTCGCCGGGCAACGGCAGTCGGCCATCGACTTCGCCCGCTACTGCTTGCCGCAGGTCTTCTTCTACGGGATGTTCGTGCTGGTCGGGCAGATCCTCAACTCCCGGGGGCGTTTCGGGCCGATGATGTGGGCGCCGATCGCCAACAACGTGCTCTCGGTGGCGGTGCTGGTCGTCTACCTCGTCGTCTACGGCGCCGCCCAGGGTGCCGAGAAGGTCGGTCCGTTCAGCGCCGACCAGGAGCTGCTGCTCGGTCTCGGCTCGACGCTCGGCATCGCCGCTCAGCTGATCATCCTGGTTCCCTACCTGCGCAAGGCCGGCTTCACCTACCGGCCCCGCTTCGACTTCCGCAACGCCGGGCTCGGCCACACCCTGCGCCTGGGCGTGTGGACGGTGCTCTTCGTCATCGCCAACCAGGTCGCCTACGTCGTGGTGGTCAACCTCGCGAGCAGCGGCACCGCCTCGGGCGGCGAGGGCACCGGCATCACGATCTACTCGTCGGCCTTCCTGATCATGATGGTGCCGCACTCGATCATCACGGTCTCCCTGGCCACCGCGATCCTGCCGGGACTCTCCGCCCACGCCGCCGCCCAGGACCTCGCCGGCCTCGCGTCGTCGCTGACCACGACGCTGCGCACCGCGCTCGCCGTGGTCGTCCCGTTCGCGGCGCTGATGCCGGTCATCGCCCTCGACGTCGCCAACGTCGTGTGGGGTCACGGCGCCGGCGCCGACGACTTCCCGCGCTACGTGCCCTCGCTGGCGCTCTTCGGCGGCGGGCTGGTCTTCTTCACCGTCCACTACCTCGTCCTGCGCGGCTTCTACGCCCTGGAGGAGACGCGCACGGTCTTCCTCATCCAGGTCGCGGTCGCCACCACCAACATCGTCGCCGCCGTCGTCCTCGTGGGCCGCACCAGCCTCGAGCAGACCTCCCCCGCGCTGGTCCTCGCCTACACCGCGGCGTACGCCGTCGGCTCGGCCGTCTCCTACACCGTCCTGCGCGCTCGTCTCGGCGGACTCGAGAGCCCGCGCCTCGTGCGCTTCCTCGTGCGGCTGGTCATCGCCGTCGCGATCTCGACGGCCGTGGCCGGCGCGCTGGCGCTGGGCCTGCGCACGCTCGCCGAGGAACCCCCGTGGCCGCTCGCGGCGCTGCGGGCGATGCTGGTGACGGGCGTGGACGTCGTCCTCTTCGTCGTGCTGGCGCGGCTGATGCGCCTGCGTGAGGTGACGTCGGTCATCGACACGGTGACCAGCAGGCTCGGTCGCACCCGGCGATCGTGAACTGCTCCTACGATGGCTCAGACCGAACGACCAGGACAGCACCGCACACGGACGTGAAGGGACGGTAGTGCCGCACTCGATCCGGCCCGGCGACGTGCTCGCCGACCGCTATCGACTCGTGGATCTGCTCACCGAGAGTGGGGGCGGACGGTTCTGGCGAGCCCACGACCGCGTGCTGGAGCGCCACGTCGCGCT
The DNA here is from genome assembly GCF_031397825.1 of Nocardioides sp. Lineage (GTDB taxonomy): Bacteria > Actinomycetota > Actinomycetes > Propionibacteriales > Nocardioidaceae > Nocardioides. The sequence continues at coordinate 4,137 of NZ_JANNML010000126.1, read as the reverse complement.
GCACGTCATCGCCGCGGACGACCCGCGGGCGCCGGGGCTCCTCGAGGCGGCCCGCCGGTCGGCGATGATCCTCGACCGGCGGATTCTGCGCGTCCTGGACGCCGACACCGACGACGGACTGGTCTTCGTGGTGAACGAGTGGGGCTCGGGCACGTCCCTGGACATCCTCGTGGCCGGTGGTCCGCTGCCGCCGCGCCGGGCCGCGTGGGTCGCGGGCGAGGTCGCCGACTCGGTGGCCCGCGCCCACGAGGCAGGGGTCACCCACGGGCGTCTGGTCCCCGAGAACGTCATGGTCGACCGCAACGGCGAGATCCGGGTGATCGGCTTCTCCGTCGACGCCGCCATGCACGGACTGACCGGCTCCCGCGTCGAGAGCGACATCGCCGACCTGGCCGGGCTGCTCTACTGCGGCCTCACCGGCAAGTGGGCCGGCGTCTCCGCCTCGGCGGTCCCCCGCGCCCCGGCCGAGCACGGCGAGGTCCTGCGTCCCCGCCAGGTCCGCGCGGGTGTGCCCCGCAGCCTCGACGCCCTCTGCGACGCGGTCCTGCACGCCTCGGGCGACGGCGCCGCCCGCGCCTCCGCCCGGCACCGCGAGCTGATCGCTCCGACGACGGCCAGCGAGATCAGCCTCTACCTCGCCGACTACGTCGGTGACCCGGTCGGCATCTCCGAGGCCCTGCTCGCCGGCCTCCCGGCCCACCACGAGGAGCAGTTCCTCGTCCTGCCGGCCGTCCCCGACATCCCCGCCCGCGACAGCGCCGAGATGCCCGCGGTCACGCAGGCGGTGCCGCTCACCGAGTCGGCCGACGACGACGACTCCGAGGGCACCGGCGGCGGCGAGGTCGAGCCCGCAGCCCCCGCCGAGCTGGCCACGCAGGCCGGGCTGCCGATCTTCGGCGACGACAACGACGACGTGTCGTGGCTGGAGTCACGCACGACCCCGCCTCCTCCCCCACCGCCCTTCGAGGAGCCGCCGGAGCGTCCCCTCTTCGCCCCGGAGCCCGCCAGCGGCGAGCCCGTACGACGACCGCGACCCGGCGCCGCCACCACCTCGACCGGGAGCAACTTCTGGCCGTGGGAGTCCGCGACCGGGCCCGGTCGCACCACCGGGCGCGGCCTCACGCCGGTCGTCGACGACGAGCCACCCCCCGGGCGCAGCTGGTTGCGCCTGGCCATGCTCATCGCCGCCTGCCTGCTGCTGCTCGTGGCGATGGTGGTCGCCTACAACCTCGGTCGCGGCAAGACCGTCCTCGGCACCGAGCCGGCCCCGGCCGAACCCACGCCCAGCGCGAGCGCCACGAGCACCCCGAGTGCCGCCGTACCTCTCGGGGGGCTGGTCGCCGAGGACCTCGATCCCCAAGGCACCGACGGTGGCGAGAACAGCGAGGACGCGCCGCTGGTCGTGGACGGCGACCCGGCCACGACGTGGGCGACCTCCAGCTACAACGAGCAGCTCGGTCCGGTCGGGCTGAAGACCGGCGTGGGGTTGACCATCGACCTCAACGGCGAGCGCACGGTGTCGTCGGTGGCCCTCGACCTGGTCGGCTCCCCGACGTCGGTGTCGCTCTACGTCACCGACGCAGCCCCCGACGGCGTACGCGACCTCGAGCCCGCCGTGAGCGGCACCGCCGACGGCGAGAGCCTCGACCTCGAGCTGCCGGACGACACGACCGGGCGTTTCCTGGTCGTGTGGCTGACCGCGCTCCCCCTCCAGGACGACGGCCGCTTCCGCGGGAGCGTGGCCGAGGTGACGGTGCGCGGTGAGTGACGACCTGGACCCGACCGACGCCGCGCTCCTGCGCGCCCACGTCGAGGGTGACAGCGAGGCCTTCGGCGTCCTCTTCCGCCGCCACCGCGACCGGCTGTGGGCGGTGGCGCTGCGCACGATGGGCAACCCGGAGGACGCCGCCGACGGGCTCCAGGACGGCATGGTCGCCGCCTACCGCCGCGCCGCCTCCTTCCGCGGCGAGGCCCAGGTCACCACGTGGCTGCACCGCGTCGTCGTCAACGCTTGCCTCGACCGGATCCGCGCCGCCAAGGTGCGCCGGGCCGACCCGCTGCCCGACGACCTCGAGCAGCACGGCGACCGCGGGGCCCTCACCGCCCACACCGAGGCCACCGCCGACCCGGCCGACCTGGCCGTGCGCGACGAGCGGCGCGACCGGGTCCTCGCGGCCCTCGCGGAGCTGCCGGCCGAGCAGCGTGCTGCGCTCGTGCTGGTCGACATGGAGGGCTATCCGGTCGCCGAGGTGGCCCTGATGCTCGACTGCGCCGAGGGGACGGTGAAGTCGCGGTGCTCGCGCGGACGCGCCCGGCTGGCGGTCGCCCTGGAGCTCCTGGCCCCCGGCCGTGAGCAGGACCACGATCCGCCGCGGAACCCGCCGGTCGCCGCCCCCGTCCGATCAACACGCTCGCCGAGGGCCCCGCCCCAGGCCGACTGACCCGCTTCCCACCCGTCCGTCCACCACCAGGAGAATCCGCCCCGTGTCCGAGGATCGCGAGCTGAGCCCCGAGCAGGAAGAGCGCGTACGCCGCCTGCTGGCCGAGGCGCGCGTCGACGAGCCGATCCCGGGCGACGTGGCCGGACGGCTGGACCGGGTGCTGGGGCGACTGGCCGACGGGGATCTCGACCACGACCCCGCCGAGGTCGTCGCCCTGGCCTCGCGCCGGCGCCGCAAGGTCACGACGTTGCTCGTCGCTGCCGCCGCCGTCGTCGCCGTGGGCGTCGGGGCCAGCCAACTGTCCCCCGGTCCCTCGGACACCGCTGCGGACAGCACGGCCGCGGGCGCCGCTCCCGAGGCCGCCACCCAGGACGAGCTCCTCGACTCCGGTGCCGCGAGCAGTGCCGAGGCCCCCGCCCCCGCCGAGGCGCCGCCGGCCCCGTTCACCGAGGACGGCAGTGCCGCCTACGACCTCAAGCGCGGGCGACCGACCCGGATCCGAGCGGCGTTCTTCGCCGACGACGTGGCCCGCGTGCGCAACCGGGTCGCCTTGTCCAGCCTGGCTGCCGAGGCACCCACCGGACGTGAGGACGGCTCCCTCGACGCGGCAGGATCGGCGATGTGCGAGCCCGCGGACTGGGGCGCGGGCGACCTCTACGTCGTGCAGTACGCCGGCAACCCGGCCGTCCTGGCCTTCCGCCCGGCCGCGGGCGACACCCAGGTCGTCGACCTGCTCCAGTGCGGCACCGCCGACATCCTGCGCTCGGTGACCCTGCCCGGGAGCTGAGCCGCGCCGGACCGAGGCCGACCGGCACCCGACCGGCACCCGACCGGCGACGTCTCGGCGTGAGCGGGGCGGTGGCCGGGAAGAACGCTCGCCTACGATCGGTTGTAGCAGGTGCGACCCGTGAGGGGTCGCCCCGCACACCACGATCAGTCCCGATCAGCGACGAGAGATGGACGGCATGTCTGAGACCCGCAACGTGATCATCATCGGCTCCGGCCCCTCCGGCTACACCGCCGCGGTCTACGCCGCGCGTGCGAGCCTGAACCCCCTCCTCTTCGAGGGGTCGGTGACCGCCGGCGGTGCGTTGATGAACACCACCGAGGTCGAGAACTTCCCCGGCTTCCGCGACGGCATCATGGGCCCGGCCCTGATGGACGAGATGCGCGGCCAGGCCGAGCGTTTCGGCGCCGAGCTGGTGGCCGACGACGTCGTCGAGTTCGACCTCACCGGTGACATCAAGATCGTGAAGACCGCCACCGACACCTACCAGGCCCGTGCCGTGATCCTGGCGATGGGCTCGGGCTACCGCAAGCTCGGGCCGAGTTCGAGAAGCTCGACGGTTGCGTCACGTGCCTCTCGGTCCGCATCCGCCACTGAGGTCGGCCGCGACGCGCTCGCGCACGCGCCGTGCGGTGAGGTCGGGCACTGCGCCCGCGGCGAGGTAGCGCTGCAGCACGTCGATCGGCACGGTGTCGACGTTGCCGACGTCGCGCCGGCATCGATCCGCCCCGCACGCGCACGCCAGGTGCCAGGTGCGCGTGAAGACGTTGCGGGGCACGGTGAGCGAGTAGTCGTAGGTGAGCTCGTCGCCGGCGGCGATCGGCCGCAGGGCGACGAGGTCGCCGTCGCCGCGGATGCCGAGGTTCGGGTCGCACGAATGGTTGGCAGCGACCGACACCTCGTCGAGCA
>NZ_JANNML010000113.1:0-1812 GCF_031397825.1 Nocardioides sp. | reverse complement strand
CACCAGGGCCATGCCCTGGCCGCCCCCGACGCACATGGTGATGAGGCCGGTCTGCTTGTCGTGGTGCTGCAGGGAGTTGATCATCGTCGACTGCAGGCGGGCACCGGTCATGCCGAAGGGGTGGCCCACGGCGATCGCGCCACCGTTGACGTTCAGCCGGTCGAGGTCGATGCCGAGGTCCTGGTAGGACGGCACCACCTGGGCGGCGAAGGCCTCGTTGATCTCCACGAGGTCGATGTCGTCCACACTCATGCCGGCGCGGGCCAGCGCCTGGCGCGACGCCTCGACCGGGCCGAGACCCATGATCTCCGGCGACAGCCCGGTGAGACCGGTCGACACGATCCGCGCCAGGGGGGTGAGCCCGAGCTGGGCGGCCTTGGTGTCGGACATGATCACGACCGCCGCGGCGCCGTCGTTGAGCGCGCAGCAGTTGCCGGCGGTCACGACGCCGTCGGGACGGAAGACCGGCTGGAGCTGCGAGACCGCGTCGTAGGTGACGCCGGCGCGCGGGCCGTCGTCGGTGGAGGCGACCGAGCCGTCGGGCAGCGTGACCGGGGTGATGTCCTTGGCCCAGAACCCGTCGTTGATGGCCTTCTCGGCCAGGTTCTGCGACCGCACGCCGAACTCATCGAGCTCCTGGCGCGAGAGCCCCCTCATACGGGCGACGTTCTCGGCGGTCTGCCCCATGGCGATGTAGGCGTCGGGCAGCAGGCCGTCCTCACGCGGGTCGTGCCAGTCCTGGCCGCCCTCCGCGTAGGCCTTCGTGCGGCCCTCCGCGTCGGCGAACTTCGGGTTCTGGGTGTCGGGCCAGTGGTCGGAGGTGCCCTTGGCGAAGCGGGACACGGTCTCGACGCCGGCGCTGATGAACACGTCGCCCTCGCCTGCCTTGATGGCGTGGAAGGCCATCCGCGTGGTCTGCACCGACGAGGAGCAGTAGCGGGTGATCGTGGCGCCCGGCACGTTGTCCATGCCGAGCAGGACCGACACGATGCGGCCCATGTTGTTGCCCGACTCGCCGCCGGGCAGGCCGCAGCCGAGCAGCAGGTCGTCGATGTCGTCGGTCGACAGCGCCGGCACCTTGTCGAGCGCCGCCTGCACCATCTGGGCGCTCAGGTCGTCGGGACGCATGTCCTTGAGCGACCCCTTGTTGGCGCGCCCGATGGGGGAGCGGGCGGTGGAGACGATGACGGCCTCGGGCATGGGTTCTCCGTTCGGTGGGCGACCCCGGTTCGTTCCGGGCCGCGGGTGACACGGGTCTGACAGGGGCAGCAGTCAGTCACACGATCGCCGTACGGCGAGACTGCCTCGGCCACCCTAGTGAGGAATCTGCCAGCATGCAGGTGTGACTCGTCACCTCTACCGCTGCCCGCTGCGCTGGGCCGACATGGACCAGCTCGGACACGTCAACAACGTGACCTACGTCGACTACCTCCAGGAGGCGCGGGTCGACATGCTGCGGCTCCACGCTCCGGTCACCGGGGGCGAGGAGCTGGCCGAGGGTGTGGTCGTGGTCAAGCACGAGGTCGACTACCGGGTGCCGCTGGTCTACCGGGAGGAGCCGGTCTCGATCGAGACCTGGGTGTCGAAGGTCGGCGCCGCCTCGTTCACGATGGCCTACGAGATCTTCGACGAGGACGAGCAGGGGAACCGGACGGTCTACGTGCAGGCCCGGTCGCAGCTGGCGCCGTACGTCTTCGCGACGGAGTCGCCGCGTCGCATCACCGAGACCGAGCGCGAGGTGCTCGCCCAGCTCAGCGACGACCACGAGGGGCCGCGGGCACGCAAGGGCCGGCTGGCGCGCGACTCCGGTGA
>NZ_JANNML010000099.1:0-4919 GCF_031397825.1 Nocardioides sp. | reverse complement strand
ACCGCGACCGAGAGGATCGCGATGCCGAGCGTGGCGCCGACCAGGCCGACGTAGCCGAAGATCGGCTTGCGGCTGAAGACCGGCAGGATCTCGGTCACGATGCCGAAGAACGGCAGCTCGATGATGTAGACCTCGGGGTGCCCGAAGAACCAGAACAGGTGCTGCCACAGGATCGCGCCGCCGTGGGCGGTGTCGAAGACGTGGGCACCGAGCAGCCGGTCGGCCTCGAGCGAGAGCAGCGCACCGGCGAGCACCGGGAAGGCGATCAGCACGAGAAGGCTGGTGACCAGGGTGTTCCACACGAAGAGCGGCATCCGGAACATCGTCATGCCCGGCGCGCGCATGCAGATGATCGTGGTGATGAAGTTGACCGCACCGAGGATGGTGCCGAGACCGGCCATCCACAGGCCCATGATCCACAGGTCACCACCGACGCCCGGCGAGCGGACGGCGTCGGACAGCGGGGTGTAGGCGAACCAGCCGAAGTCGGCCGCGCCCTGGGGCGTCAGGAAGCCCGAGGCGGCGATGAGGCCACCGAACAGGAACAGCCAGTAGCTGAACATGTTGAGTCGCGGGAACGCGACGTCGGGCGAACCGATCTGGATGGGCATGATGACGTTGGCGAAACCGAAGAACAGCGGCGTCGCGAAGAGCAGCAGCATGATCGTGCCGTGCATCGTGAAGAGCTGGTTGTAGAGCTCGTCGTTGACGACCTGGCTGCCGGGGAAGGCCAGCTCGGAGCGGATCAGCATGGCCATGAGGCCGCCGACCATGAACCACACGAACGACGTGATCAGGTAGAGCTTGCCGATCAGCTTGTGGTCGGTCGTGGTCATGATCCGAACCAGCTGCTGTCCCAGCGGCTTGCGAGGAGCGACCTGCACGTCGGTCGGGCGTGGTGCGGTGGTGGTCACGGTGCGGCCTCCTCGGCGTCAGTGGGCTCCAAGCCGATCTGGGTGTCGGCGTACGAGCCGCCGAGGATCGGCTCCTCGGCCGCGGAACCCGCGTCCTCGAGTCCCTGCAGGTAGGCGTCGTAGTCGGCTCGGGAGACGACCTCGACGTTGAAGAGCATCCGCGAGTGGTAGACCCCGCAGAGCTCGTAGCACTTGCCGGCGTAGGAGCCGATGCGCTTGGGCGTGACCTGGTAGTGGTTGTCCTGGCCCGGCATGACGTCCATCTTCATCAGGAAGCCGGGGACACCGAAGTCGTGGATCACGTCAGGGGTGTGGAGGTTGAAGCGCGTGGTCTCGTCGACCGGCAGCACGAGCGTGGGGATCGTGTTGCCGTCGCCGCCCTCGTAGACGTACTGGTCGTCGTAGGGGTGGTTGAAGGTCCACGTCCACTGCTGACCGACGACCTCGATGGTGTTGTCGGCCGGCGAGTCGTCGAGGACCTCGTTCTGGACGCGCACGGTGTGCGAGAAGAAGACGACGACCATGACGATCGGGAAGATCGTGTAGAAGATCTCGAGCGGCAGGTTGTAGCGCGTCTGCACCGGGATCTCGTCGTCGCTGCGACGACGGAACTTCACGACGGCGTAGAAGATCAGGCCCCACACGAAGACGCCGGTGATCAGGGCCGCGATCCACGCGCCCTGCCACAGCTCCAGGATCGACTCGCCCTCGACGGTGGCGGGGTCTGGCATGGCCAGACGCTCCCACTCCCCGGAGGACTCGGAGGAGCACCCGGTGAGGGCGATGAGGCTGATGCCGAACAGGGCGAGGAGCGTCATCCGGCGGCGGAACTTGCCGGATCCATCCCTGCGCTCGGGGAGTTGCAGACTCACTTACGAGCCTTCCTCTCAGGCGGTCACGATTGCTCTACAGAGTATCTGAACGCAGGCTGAGATCCCCGCGCGGGGCACCGCTAATGTCGCGGTGTGACAAATGCCGCGCAGGGGTCCCCCACCCCGCCGCCGCGCTACCTCGACTCGGCCTCCTCCGAGCCCCTCCACCCGGCCGCGCGCGAGACCCTGCTGGCCGCGCTCGACCAGGGGTACGGCGACCCGCGGCGCCTGCACCGACCGGGTCGCAACGCCCGCCTCCTGCTCGACAACGCGCGAGCCGTGGTGGCCGAGGGGCTCGGGGTGCGACCCGACGAGGTCACGTTCACGTCGTCCGGCACCGACGCGGTGCACCGCGGACTGCTCGGTCTGCACCGGGCCCGTGCCCGAGTCGGTCGGCGCATCGTCCACACCGCGGTCGAGCACTCCGCGGTGCTCCACGCGGCGACCTGGGCCGGTGACGAGCACGAGGCGGTCGCGGTGGACGCCCACGGTCGTGTGCTCGTGGCGGAGCTGCTCACCCGCGCCGAGGGTGCAGCCGTGGTCGCGGTGCAGGCCGCCAACCACGAGGTGGGGACGACCCAGCCGGTCACGGAGGTGGCCGACCGGCTCGACGGCGTACCCCTGTTCATGGACGCGTGCGCCTCGGCGGGGCGCACCCCGCTCCCGCACGGCTGGTCGGCGGCCGCTGCCTCGGCGCACAAGTGGGGCGGCCCGGCCGGGGTGGGGGTCCTGCTGGTCCGCAAGGGTGTGCGCTGGTCCAGCCCCTTCCCCCACGACGACCGGGTGGACGACCGGTCCAGCGGCTTCGAGAACGTGCCTGCTGCGCTGGCAGCCGCGGCCTCGCTCCAGGCCGTCGTCGCGGAGCGCGAGGCCGTCAACGCCCGCCACGCCGCACTCGTCGACCGGGTGCGCGCCGCCGTGGCCCGCATCCCCGACACCGATGTCGTGGGCGACCCGGTCGACCGGCTCCCCCACCTGGTGACCTTCTCCTTCCTCTACGTCGACGGCGAGGCGCTCGTGCACGCCCTCGACCGACGCGGCTTCGGCATCGCGAGCGGGTCGGCGTGCACGGCCTCGACGTTGGAGCCGAGCCACGTGCTCGCCGCGATGGGTGCCCTCACCCACGGCAACGTGCGGCTCTCGCTCGGCCGTGACACGACCGAGGCCGACGTCGACGCCTTCCTCGAGGTGCTGCCCGGTGCCGTGTCCGACGTCCGTGCGGACGTCGGCCTGTGACCGGCACCCCCGAGGAGGTCGACCCCGAGGAGGTCGACCCCCAGGACGTCGACCCCCAGGACGTCGCCCTCGAGCTCGACTGCCGCGCCTTGATGTGCCCGCTGCCGATCATCGAGCTGGCGCGTCACGTCGGCGACGTCGCGGTCGGCGACGTGATCGCCGTGGTGGCGACCGACGTCGCAGCGCGCCACGACGTGCCGGCCTGGTGCCGCATGCGCGGACACGACTTCCTCGGCGAGGACAGCGCCGCCGACGGCGCTCCGCGTTTCCGCGTACGACGCGTGGCCTAGCTCGGCGGACCGCTCCGGGTCAGAGGTGGGCGGCCACCTCGTCGGCGGCCTCGGAACCGTAGGACTCCTCGAGGCGCGCCACGAACTGCTCGTGGGTGAAGGAGTACTCCTGGGTGCCGACCGTCTCGACGACGTAGGCGGCCAGGACGCAGCCGACCTGGGCCGCGCGCTCGAGGCCGAGGCCCCAGGCCATGCCGGCGAGGAAGCCGGACCGGAAGGCGTCGCCGACCCCCGTGGGCTCGATGGCGGTGACGTTCTTGGCGGCGGAGACCTCGACGGTCTCGAGCTTCTCCCCGGTGATCCGGACACCCTGGGCGCCCAGCGTGGTCACCTGGAAACCCACGCGAGACAGGATCTCGTCGGCCGACCAGCCGGTCTTCTGCTCGATCATGTGCGACTCGTACTCGTTGGAGAAGAGGATCGCGGCGCCGTCGATGAGGTCGCGGATCAGCTCGCCACCGGAGAAGGCGAGCTGCTGGGAGCAGTCGGAGATGAAGGGGTAGTCGCGCTGGCGGCACTCGTGGGTGTGGCGCCGCATCGCGTCGGGGTCGTCCGCGCCGATCAGGACGTACGCCGGGGCACCGACGCGCTCCACGATCGGGGCCAGCTCGATCTGGCGGGCCTCGCTCATCGCGCCGGGGTAGAACGACGCGAACTGCGCCATCGTCGAGTCGGTCGTGCAGACGAAGCGCGCGGTGTGGAGAGTCTGGGAGATGTGCACCGAGTCGCAGTCGACGTGGTGGCGCTCCAGCCAGGACCGGTAGTCACCGAAGTCCTCGCCGGCCGATCCGACGAGCACCGGGCGCAGCCCGAGGCGCCCGAGACCGAAACACATGTTGGGGGCGACTCCCCCGCGCCGGATCTCCAGGTCGTTGACGAGGAACGAAACCGAGAGCTTGTCGAGCTGCTCGACGACCAGGGAGTCCTCGAACTTCCCCCCGAAGGTCATCAGGTGGTCGGTGGCGATGGAACCGGCGATGAGGAGAGACCCAGACGTCATGGCACGGAACACTACCGACGGGTACTGCTGGGGCTACGCCCGAGTAGCCAATAGCGTCGCAGCATGACGCCGTACGAGGACCTCGCCAGCCCCACCGACATGGCCGCCGACTGCCGGGCCGCCGGCCGCAACCTCGGCCTCGAGACCCGCCTGGAGCAGGCCGCCCGCAGCGCCGTCGGCCCCGTCCCCAGCATCCACTTCGACGAGTTCCCCCGCGAGGTGCCCAAGCGGGAGATCCGCATCTCCGACGCCGCGGCCCGCCTGGCCAACGCGTTGCACCTGCACCTCGATTGATCGATCTGTCCACCGCACGATGCAGAACGCCCCCGACGGGATCCGTCGGGGGCGCTGCTGTGGTGCTTTCAGGCTGCTTGCCGGCTCACTGCGATCAGTGGAAGCTGTCTCCACAGGCGCACGAGCCGGTCGCGTTGGGGTTGTCGATGGTGAAGCCCTGCTTCTCGATCGAGTCGACGAAGTCGATCATCGCGCCGTTGAGGTAGGGCACGCTCATCCGGTCGACGACCACGTTGACCTCGTCGAAGGACGTGACGACGTCACCGTCGAGGGTGCGCTCGTCGAAGAAGAGCTGGTAGCGCAGGCCGCTGCA
>NZ_JANNML010000025.1:0-13258 GCF_031397825.1 Nocardioides sp. | reverse complement strand
CGTCATGGTCGGGGGCGTGATCGCGGCCAAGGTGGTCTCGCGTCGCGACGAGGCGATGGTCGAGGCGTAATCGCGCGGAGAGACACGAAAGCCGCTCGGACGCTGGTGCGTCCGGGCGGCTTCGTCGTTCTCGGACCTCAGCCCTCGATTGCCGCGAGCTGACCGCAGGCGCCGTCGATCTCGCTTCCCCGGGTGTCGCGGACGGTCGTGGGCACGCCCTTGGCCTCGAGCCGGCGTACGAACTCGCGCTCGTCGGCCGGGTCGCTGGCGGTCCACTTCGAACCCGGCGTCGGGTTCAGCGGGATCAGGTTGACGTGGACCCAGCCCCAGTCGCCGTACGAGTGCAACACGTCGGCCAGCAGGTCGGCCCGCCATGCCTGGTCGTTGATGCCGCGCATCATGGCGTACTCGATGGAGACGCGGCGCTTGGTGACCCGCGCGTAGTTCCACGCGGCCTCGACCGTCTCGGCGACCGAGTAGCGGGTGTTGATCGGGACCAGCTCGTTGCGCAGCTCGTCGTCGGGCGCGTGCAGGCTCAACGCCAGGGTGACCGGGATGCCCTCCTCGGTCAGCTGGTTGATCCGCGGGACGAGGCCGACGGTCGAGACGGTGATGCCGCGCGCGGACATGCCGAGGCCGTCGGGCGAGGGGTCGACGAGGCGTCGTACGGCGCCGATGACGGCTTTGTAGTTGGCCAGCGGCTCACCCATGCCCATGAAGACCACGTTGGAGACCCGACCGACGCCGCCGGGGACCTCGCCGCGCGCCATCGACCGGGCGCCGGCGACGACCTGCTCGACGATCTCGGCGGTCGACATGTTGCGCTGCAGACCGCCCTGGCCGGTGGCGCAGAAGGGGCAGGCCATGCCGCAGCCGGCCTGGCTGGAGACGCAGACCGTGGCTCGGTCGGGGTAGCGCATCAGGACCGACTCGACGAGCGCGCCGTCGAAGAGCTTCCACAGCGTCTTGCGCGTGGTGCCCTTGTCGGCCTCCATCGTGCGCAGCGGCGTCATCAGGCTCGGCAGCAGCGCCGCGACCAGGTCGGCACGCTGGCCGGCGGGCAGGTCGGTCATCTGCTCGGGGTCGTCGACGAGACGGCCGAAGTAGTGCGTGGAGAGCTGCTTGGCGCGGAAGCCGGGCAGGCCCTGCTCCTCGAGGAGCGCCTTGCGCTCGGGCGAGGTGAGGTCGGCGAGGTGCCGCGGGGGCTTCTTGCGGCCACGCGGCTCGTCGAAGACGAGGGGAAGGGTCTTGATCGGCTCTGACATCACCCCCATTGTCCCACTCCCCGGCGGACGCCGCGAAACGACGACCGCACCGGTCGTGGACGCAGGCGCCGATCAGCTCAGCGGCACCACGTCGGCCGCGCCGAGCCGGGCCGCGTCGGCGGTCTCGTCGTCGGGCATCTGCTGGCTCTCCCGCTCGGCCTCGACCCGGGCCCGGTAGTGCTCGATCTCCAGCGCACGCTGCTCCGCGCTCCAGCCGAGCACGTCACCGACCAGCTCCGCGACCTCCGCGGCGGCACCCACCCCACGGTCGAAGGTCTCGATCGAGATCCGGGTGCGGCGGGTGAGCACGTCGTCGAGGTGTCGTGCGCCCTCGTGGCTGGCGGCATAGACCGCCTCCACCCGCAGGTAGTCGGCCGCGCCGGTGAGCGGCTCGCCCAGGGACGGGTCGCCCTCGACGAGGGCGAGCAGCTCGTGCACCAAGGAGCCGTAGCGGTTGAGCAGGTGCTCGATCCACACGTCGTGCAGGCCGGCCTGGCGCGCCAGGAGGTGCCGGTTGTTCCACAGGGCGTGGTAGCCCTCGGCGCCGAGCAGCGGGACGTCCTGGGTGACCGAGTCCGGCACCCGCCGGTCGAGCTGCGTGTCGAGGCCGTAGACCGCCTCGTCGACGGCGTCCTTGGCCATGACCCGGTACGTCGTGTACTTGCCGCCGGCGACGACCACCAGGCCCGGCGCGGGATGACCGACCGCGTGCTCGCGGGAGAGCTTGGACGTGGCGTCGGACTCCCCCTCCAGCAGCGGTCGGAGCCCGGCGTAGACACCGACGACGTCCGCACGTGTCAGCGGGACCTCGAGCACCCGGTTGACGTGCTCGAGCAGGTAGTCGATGTCGGCCTGGCTGGCCGCCGGGTGCGACTTGTCGAGGGCCCAGTCGGTGTCGGTGGTGCCGATGATCCAGTGACGACCCCACGGGATCACGAACAGCACGGACTTCTCCGTGCGGAGGATGAGCCCCACCTCGGAGCGGATCCGGTCCTTGGGGACGACGAGGTGGACGCCCTTGCTGGCCCGCACGCTGAATTGGCCACGCTGCCCGCCGAGCGACTGGGTCTCGTCGGTCCAGACGCCGGTGGCGTTGACGACCTGGCGTGCTCGGATGTCGAAGGTCGTGTCGCTCTCCAGGTCGCGGACCCGCGCCCCGGTCACCCGCTCCCCCTCGCGCAGCAGCTCGACCACCCGGACCCGCGACGCCACGTGCGCGCCGTAGGCGGCGGCCGTGCGGGCCAGGAACACCGTGTGCCGGGCGTCGTCGACCTGGGCGTCGTAGTAGTGCAGGGCACCGACCAGCGCGTCCTTGCGCAGCGACGGAGCCAGGCGGCGCGCGCCCTTGCGGGTCAGGTGCTTGTGCAGCGGCACCCCAGCCCGCCCCGAGAGGCGCGACATGGCGTCGTAGAGGGCCACCCCGGACCCGGCGTAGAGCCGCTCCCACCCGCGGTGCTGGAGCGGGTAGAGGAACGCGACCGGCTTCACCAGGTGGGGAGCCAGGTGCTGGATCAGCAGGCCACGCTCCTTGAGCGCCTCCGCGACCAGCCCGAAGTCGAGCATCTCGAGGTAGCGCAGCCCGCCGTGAATCAGCTTGCTGGACCGGCTCGACGTGCCGGAGGCGAAGTCGCGTGCCTCCACCAGCCCTACGGACAGTCCACGCGTCGCCGCATCGAGGGCGGACCCGGCGCCGACCACACCGGCACCGATGACGAGCACGTCGAGCTCGTCCTCAGCCAGCCGGCGCAGCGACTCCTCACGGGACGCGGGTGACAGGGCGACGGATCTCATGGATGACCTCTCCGTGGGGGGATGCTGCGACGGACGTGCTTCAGGTGTAGCAGTCGATCGAAGGCGTCACTCGACGTCGACCCAGTCAAGCGTGCGCTCGACCGCCTTCTTCCACTGGGCATAACCCGTCGAGCGCTGCTCGTCATCCCACTGTGGCGACCATCTCCTGCCCTCGTTCCAGTTCTTGCGCAGCTCGTCGGTGTTGGCCCAGAAGCCGACGGCCAGCCCGGCGGCGTACGCCGCTCCCAGGCAGGTGGTCTCGGCGACCACCGGCCGGCTGACCTCGACCCCGAGGACGTCGGCTTGGATCTGCATGCACAGCTCGTTGGCGGTCACGCCGCCGTCGACCTTGAGCACCTCCAGCTTGACGCCGGAGTCCTGCTCCATCGCCTCGGCGACGTCGCGCGACTGGTAGCAGATGGCCTCCAGCGTGGCCCGTGCGACGTGGGCGTTGGTGTTGAAGCGCGACAGCCCGACGATGGCGCCGCGGGCGTCGGAGCGCCAGTACGGCGCGAACAGCCCCGAGAAGGCGGGCACGAAGTAGACCCCACCGTTGTCGTCGACCTGACGTGCCAGCGACTCGCTCTGCGAGGCACCGGAGATGATGCCGAGCTGGTCGCGCAGCCACTGGACCGCCGAGCCCGTGACGGCGATGGAGCCCTCGAGCGCGTAGACCGGCTTGTCGTCCCCGAAGCGGTAGCAGACCGTGGTGAGCAGGCCGTTGTCGGAGCGCACCAGCTCGGTGCCGGTGTTGAGCAGCATGAAGTTGCCGGTGCCGTAGGTGTTCTTGGCCTCGCCGGGCTCGAAGCAGACCTGTCCCACCGTGGCGGCCTGCTGGTCACCGAGGATGCCGGTGATCGGCACCTCGCCACGGAACGGCCCGTTGGCCAGCGTCGTGCCGTAGCCGCCCGGCTCGCTGGAGGAGCGGATCTCGGGGAGCATCGCGCGGGGGATGTCGAAGAGGGCGAGCAGCTCGTCGTCCCACTCGCAGGTCTCGAGGTCCATCAACATGGTGCGGCTCGCGTTGGTCACGTCGGTGACGTGCACCCCGCCGTCGGTGCCGCCGGTGAGGTTCCAGATCAGCCAGGAGTCGGTCGTGCCGAAGATCGCGTCGCCGGCCTCGGCGGCCTCACGGACCCCGTCGACGTTCTCGAGGATCCACTGGATCTTGCCGCCGGCGAAGTAGGTCGCCGGCGGGAGCCCGGCCCGCTGCCGGATCAGGTCACCGTGCCCGTCGCGCTCGAGCTTGGAGGCGATCTTGTCCGTGCGGGTGTCCTGCCACACGATCGCGTTGTAGTAGGGCCGTCCGGTGGTGCGGTTCCACACGACGGTCGTCTCGCGCTGGTTGGTGATGCCGACCGCGGCGAGGTCCTTGCTGCTCAGGCTCGCCTTGCCGAGCGCGGTCTGGATCACCGAGCTGGTGCGCTCCCAGATCTCCACCGGGTTGTGCTCCACCCAGCCGGCCTTGGGCATGATCTGCTCGTGCTCGAGCTGGTGGCGGGCGACCTCCTCCCCGGCGTGGTCGAAGATCATGAAGCGGGTGCTGGTGGTGCCCTGGTCGACGGCTCCGACGTATTCAGCCATGGTCATCTCTCCTCAGTGCTTCGCTGCTGCAGGGGGTGTGTGGTGCGTGCTGGACCTTGCTCATCGGCGGCCGGCGGACTCACGGTCGCGACTGTCGACGGTCTCGGGGACGGGCTCGCCGACGGCCTCGTCCTCGCCCGGCTCCTCGGTGAGGTTGCGCTCGATGAGGACCTTGAACAGGCCGCCACCGACGAGGCCGCCGATCAGCGGAGCCACGATCGGCAGCCAGAAGTAGAGCCCGCCGTCCTGGTCGCGCCACGCGCCGCCGTAGCCGGTGATGAACGAGGCCAGGCGCGGTCCGAAGTCGCGCGCGGGGTTGATCGCGTAGCCGGCGTTGGCGCCCCACGCCATGCCGATCGCCACGACCAGCAGGCCGACCACGACCGGGCCGAGGTTGGCCATGGGCGGGTTGTTCCACGCCGAGGTCAGCGCGAAGATCACGAACACGAGGATCGCCGTGCCCACGACCTGGTCGAGGAACGCCGAGCTGAGGCTCACGTCGGCCACGCCGTTGCCGGGCAGGGTGGAGAAGATCCCCTGGGTGGCGATCGTGTGGTCAGGGTCGACGGCCGAGATCAGGTCGGCGTAGGAGACGCGCACGATCAGGGCCGCGACGAAGGCGCCCAGCGTCTGCGCCACGGCATAGGGCAGGACCTTGCGCCAGGCAAAGCCCTGGAAGACCGCCAGGGCCAACGTGACGGCGGGGTTGAGGTGGGCGCCGGAGAGGCGCGCGGCGACGTAGACCCCGAGGGTGACGCCCAGGCCCCAGGCCCAGGCGATCGAGTCGTGGTCCCCCAGGCTGCCGTCGGCACTGGTGGACACCTGTGCCACCACGCCGACGCCGAAGAGGATGAGGATGAGGGTGCCGGCGAACTCCGCGCACAGCTCCCCGACAAGAGGGTTCTTCTGCTTCATGGTCGATGTCCTCCCGAGACATGTCGCCGGATATGGCGACCGTCACAGCCTTACCTGTGGGAGCGACCTCAAACCGACCGGATAGAGACTCTCATCCTTCGACCTCGACGAGGAACCACACGACGAGCGCGGCGACGCCCACCACCACGACCAACGTGGTGGACATCCCGATCAGCATGTAACGGCCGAACCGCCGGGTGCGTGGCGCCGCCACCAGGCCGATGGGGACGCCCAGGGTCAGCAGCACGAAGGGGAACAGCTCCTCGGCGCGGCCGTAGTCGAACATCGCGCTGAGGATCGCCGCGAAGACGCCCGGCACCAGGATCACGAAGGCCAGGCCGGTGAAGAACCCCGTCAGCGCGGTGAACGTCGGGTGGTCGCGGTGCCACCAGTCGGGCTGACGCTCGACGCCCTCAGGGTGCTCGTCGGGCTCGGCACGCTCGTCCTGCTGTTCGGTGCTCATGCGGAGCCTTCCGTGAGTCCTTGGATGATGTAGGCGCAGGCGCCGGCCAGCACGATCGTGCTCAGCCCGGCGCCGATCATCAGCCCGACCGCCCACATCCGCGTGACGCGGAAGAAGAGCATCGGCACCGGCAGCAGCGTCGGGACGAGCACGCACAGGGCGAAGACCATCTCCCCGGTGATGCTGGTGTCGCTGCTGACCGTGGAGGCGATGATGAGCAGCACCGCGACCAGCACGATCACGCCGCCGACCATGCCGAGCACTGCGCCGATGAGCACCTTCGACCAGCCGGCCATGCCGGGCTGCTCGTGGTAGGGGGAGGGTGGCGGCGGGTAGGGCTGGCCGTAGGCCCCGTAGCCGGTGGGCGGTCCGTAGCTGGGCGGTCCGTAGGCCGGCGGCCCGTGGTCGCGAGGGCGGTCCTCCGGCAGCGGGGTGGGCGGCTCGGTCATCGCCACCACCTCCCGGGCCTCGTCGTCACCCCCCGAGAGTAGAACGCGGGGAGCCGGGATGGCGCGATCACCACACCCACCAGCCCAGCACGATCCCGGTCACGCCGGTCGCCACCAGCGCCGCGAGGTAGACCAGCACGATCCGGGTGTCGCCGAGCTTGCACCTGCTGCGCAGCAGGCCGGCCCGCCGGGCCCGCCAGTAGCCGACGAAGCCGAGTGCCGCGAACACCACGACCGCCACCGGCCCGAGCAACCACGCGAGCAGCGCGACGGTGGCATAGACGCACAGCCGCAGGGGGTCGTACGCCTCCGCGCCGCTCGCCGCGCCACGCGACGGGGCGCCCGGCGTCGTCTCGAGCCGCTGGGGCTCCACGATCCGCGGGTCGTGGCTCACGACCGCTGTCCCGTCGCCGTGGAGATCCGCGTCCGGCTCAACGGCACCCATGCCTGCACCGCGCAGAACGGCGCGCACTGGTGGGCACCGGAGTCCTCGTTGACCGTGGCGACGTGCACGCAGCACTGCGTCAGCCGCTCCTCGATCATCGTGTCCATGTCCATGAACGGCTTGACCGTCACGCGCAGCACGCGCTCCCCCAACATCCGGCGCAGTCGCTGGTGCTGGCCGGGCAGCTTGCTCGAGGCGAGCGCGGTGAGGGTGCCGATGCCGATGTCGCAGTTCTGACAGATGTCGCGCCAGATCGTGCTCATCGAGGGGTGGGAGAGCGAGGACTGCTCCGATAGCAGGTCGAGCAGCGAGCCCTTGACGACCTGCTTCATCGCATCGGGGATGGTGTCGTCGGCGATCCGGTTGGCCAGCAGGTCGGGCTCGAGGTCGAGCCACTGCTTGAGCCGGTCGTGGCCGATCAACGCCGTGAGCGAGCTCCACGAGCCCGAGTCGTCGCGCATCAGGTAGCCCACCGAGCAGCAGTGCGGGTGCGAGCACGGCAGCGCGGTCAGGTCGCGCCAGGTGACGACCCCGTTGGTCTGCGCCTCGAGCCGCGCCAGGACCCCGGTGTGGGTCAGCCGCTCGAGCGGGTCGATCGCACCGGACCGGCCGCTGCCGAAGACCGGCTGGATCGTCACCCCGCCCACGTAGGGCGTGTCGAGCGCGCGCTTGACCACGAACCCGATTTCGTCGTCGTTGACGCCCAGCGCCGCGGTCATCGTCAGCGTCGTGAAGATCCCGGCCGCGGACAGTCGCTCGATCGCGCGGTCCTTGAAGCGCCGGATGTCGGCACCGCGGTGGTAGGTGGACGCCTGCGCCGACTCCCCGTCGTACTGCAGGTAGACCTCGACGCGCTCGCGGTGCCTGGTCAGCAGGGCCAGCAGCGCGTCGTCCTGAGCCACGAGCAGTCCGTTGGTGTTGATCAGGATCCGCACGACGGGTCGCGCGACGACGGCCTCCAGGAGCTCGGCGAGCCTGGGGTAGAGCGTCGGCTCACCGCCGGAGAGCATCAGCACGTCGATGCGGCCGTTCTCCCGGGTCAGGCGGGCGTCGATCGAGGCGAGCACCGCCTCCAGCGGCGCGACCGACGCGAGCGCGGGTGACGACTCGGCGAAGCAGGTCGGGCACTTGAGGTTGCAGTGGTCGAGGAGGTCCTCGAGGAGGATGCAGGTGTGCTGGGTCTGCATCTCCGGCAGCCCGTCCTCGTAGGCCGACGGCACCGGCTTGAAGTTGCCGCGCAGGTCGGGCTCGTGCACCTTGGTGGGCGCGGTCCACTCCTCGAGGTAGCGCAGGATCTCGGGCGACTCGTCGTACATCGTGCGGACCAGGCCGTGGTCGGGGCAGCCGCGCTCGAGCCAGATGCGGTCGTCGCGCTCGACCAGCCACCCGGAGAGACGTCGTACGTCGACGAGGGGGCGGTCGGGCACCTCCTCGTGGCACAGGGGGCAGAAGGCGTTGACGTAGCGGTGGATGCGGTCCCCGCGCAGCGGCATGCCCGGGCCCCTGGCGCTCTGGCCCTTCGACGTCTGCTGGGTCATGCGGTGACCTGCTCTCGGGAGGCGGGGCGGAGCGCGCCACGGTAGCGACCGCGACGCACCTGGAGGGCGATCCGCACCAGGACCAGCGGGATCGTCATGAGCAGGAAGAGCTGCGGGCGGGTGAGGCCCTCCCACGCGACCTCGTTGCCGCGCACGGTCTCGACGAGGAAGCGGAAGAGGCCGTAGGCGGCGACGTACCAGACGAAGGACTCCCCCGGTGGCAGCGAGCGGTGTCGCAGCCACAACCACAGCACGAGGAACGCCGTGAGGTGGAAGGCGATCTCGTAGGCGAACGACGGGTGCAGGCCGACCCCGGCCGGCGCACCGGTGCGCTCGGACGCCGCGGCCCCGAGCGTGATGCCCCAGCCGCCGGCGGTCGGGGTGCCCGGGGCCTCGGTGAGCAGGCAGCCGATGCGGCCGACGGCCATGCCCAGCGCGACCGCCGGCGCGAAGAGGTCACCGGTGCGGATCTTGTAGCCCACCGCGCGCTTGGCGACGTGCACGCCGAGCCAGGCGCCGACCAGCCCACCGAGGATCGAGCGGTTGCCGTAGAGCCACTGCTCGGCGAGCGACGCGTTCTCCCGCAGGTCGACGTGCTGGAGCCAGGTGCCCATCCGCATGAAGACCGCGCCTCCGACGACGGCGCCGAGGATCACGAAGGCGAGGCGCTCGTCGGTCTGGCCACGCCGGCGGGCCTCCAGGGTGAACACCGCACCGGCGACGACCACGCCGAGCAGGACGAAGAGCTCATGGGTCGGCACGCCACCGAGAGTGGGAAGCATCGGCTAGAAGGACCCGGGCAGGAAGAGCGACGCGCAGACCCCGGCGCCGACGATCATCCCGATGGCGATGCCCATGAGGAAGCCTGCGCCGAGCTGGCGGCTGCTCGGACGCACCAGCAGCACGATGCCGAGGACCACGGGCAGCGCGGCCACGGCCAGGCCGACGGCGGCGAGCGCTCCCGAGTCCTGGCCATAGGCAGCGCCGAGCCCCACGATCAACGACCCGGCGATCCAGATCCAGCACACGACGGCGCCGAGGACGAGGCCGCCGATGATGGGCAGCGCCCGCAGCGGCTTGCCCGGAGGCCCCTGGTCGCTCATGGGGCCCAATATGTCACCGGATCAGGCGTTGCGGCGCGCGATCGAGGTGTTGAGCGCCGTGGCGAAGCCGCACCAGAGCGGGTACGGCGCCAGCGCGGTGCCCAGCGACGGGTCGACGTCGCCCACCCGCTTGACCAGCGCGGCCGAGTGGGCCGTGAGGACGGCGCACCAGGCGGCGGACAGCCAGGGTCGACGCACCCGCCAGAACAGGACGCTCCAGCCGGTGTTGAGCACCAGGTTGGTCGCGAGGGCCCGTCGCAGCGCGGCGGCCTGGTCGTGGCGCCCCTCCTGCTCGAGGAGAGTCAGCGCAGCGGCGCTGGTGAGGGCGATGTCGGCGTAGAGCGGGGTCCACACCAGCGGGTAGGCGATCGTCGGCGGGTCCCACGGCGGCTTCTCGAGCCGGAGGTACCAGTCGGTGTCCGGCGTCGTGGCGGCCGCGCCGAGACCGGCGCTGGCAAAGGCGGCGGCGCCGGTGGCGGCGAGGGTGCGCAGGCCCTGGCGGTTGCGCAGCGTGCTCCAGGACGTCATGGGGCCAGCATGTCAGGGGTCACCACGAGGACGTCCGGCATCGTCAGGGCGGCCCAACGCTCCAGGTCGGGCTCGCGACCAGTGAGCTCGGCGACGGTGAGGGTCCACGCCGTGCCGTGCCCGACGAGGACGACGTCCTCGTGGGCGTGGACGTCCAGGATGCGGCGCACGGCGGGGACCACGCGGTCGCGACAGGCACTCAACGGCTCCCATCCGTCGTACGCCGACGTGGTGGGGTGCTCGAACGCTCGTCGTACGACGTCGGTGAAGTCGTCGATCCAGTCGGCCGTCTCACGTCGGTGCTCCGCGAGGTCCTCGACGATGCCCACGTCGCCCTCGGTGAGCAGCTGGGCGGTGCCGACCGCCTTGGGTTCCGGGGAGCAGAACCACGCGGCGCCCAGGGGCAGCCGACCCGACTCGCGCAGCGCCCAGATGTCGTCGAACCCCGCCGGGTCGAGCTCCCAGGCTGCCGGGATGCGCCCGCCCTCGGGCCGGGATCGTCCGTGGCGGACGAGGAAGAGGGTCACGTGAAGACGAGGTAGTGCAGGAGCAGCCAGATCGGCGCGACCGTGGCGAGCAACGAGTCGAGCCGGTCCATCAGGCCGCCGTGGCCGGGGATGACCTGGCTCATGTCCTTGATGCCGAGGTCGCGCTTGATGACCGACTCGCACAGGTCGCCGAGTGTCGCCATCACCGCGGCGATGAGGCCCAGGCAGACCCCGATCCACCAGTCGGCCTCGAGGAGGTAGACGACCAGCACGATGCCGGCGCCGATCGTCGCCAGGACGGAGCCGACGAAGCCCTCCCAGGACTTCTTGGGCGAGATGACCGGTGCCATCGGGTGCTTGCCGAACAGGACGCCACCGATGTAGCCGCCGGTGTCGGAGGCGATGGTGACGAGGATGAAGGTGATGATCGCCTTGACGCCGTCGTCGTCGAGGCCCGCCGTGTTGCCGCGACCGCCCTCGGAGAGCAGCAGGGCGACGAACGAGCCGAGGAAGGGCACGTAGACGAGGGTGAACACCGACGCCGTCGCGTTCTGCACGTAGCCGTCGATCCCCCGCTGCAGCAGCCAGAGCATGGTCACCAGTGCGGCGACGGCCGTGGCGGTCACCAGCGCCGGGGCGCCCCAGTAGTAGGCGACGACGACCATCGCGACGCCGCCCAGCATGAGCGGCTGCTCGGGCAGGTCGATGTCCTTGGCGAGCATGCCTTTGCGGAGCTCCCAGATCGCCACGACGACGGCCACGACCACGATCAGCATGAACGCGGTCTTCCAGAAGAAGAGCGATGCCGCGATGGCACCGAGCAGCACGACCGCGGACGTGATCGCCGCCGGCAGGTCACGTCCGGCGCGGCCGTGGTCCTTGGTCGGCGGCGCCGACGGTGAGGTCTCCGTCATCGGGGTGTGAGCTGTCGGGTCCTCAGACCTCGAGCAGCTCGGCTTCCTTGTTCTTGAGCATCTCGTCGATGGCGTCGGTGTGGGTCTTGGTGACCCCGTCGAGCTTCTTCTCGGCCCCGGTGACGTCGTCCTTGCCGACCTCGCCGTCCTTCTCGAGCTTCTCGAGGTTCTGCTTCGCCGTGCGGCGCAGGTTGCGGACCGCCACGCGGCCGTCCTCGGCCTTGGCGCGGGCGACCTTGATGTACTCCTTGCGGCGCTCCTCGGTCAGCTCGGGGAAGACGCAGCGCAGCACCTTCCCGTCGTTGGAGGGGTTGACGCCCAGGTCGGAGTCGCGGATGGCGCGCTCGACGTTGCCCATCGCGCCCTGGTCGTAGGGCGCGATCAGGATGACGCGGGCCTCCTGGGCGGTGAAGGAGGCGAGCTGCTGGAGCGGGGTCGGCGAGCCGTAGTAGTCGACCACGATCTTGCTGAACATGCTCGGCGCGGCGCGACCGGCCCGGATCGCGGCGAACTCCTCGCGCGTCGACTCCACCGACTTGTCCATCTTGGTGTCGGCTTCCTTGAGGATCTCGTTGATCACGGTGCTTCCTTTGCCTTGGTCTGGTGCCGGTGTCGGGGCGGGTCAGTCCGCGCTGACCAGCGTGCCGATTCTGTCACCCTGCACGGCGCGGAGGATGTTGCCCTCGGGCTCCATGCCGAAGACGATCATCGGCATCTTGTTCTCCATGCAGAGGGCGAACGCGGTGGCGTCGGCCACCTTGAGGCCCTGCTGGAGGGCGTCGTTGAACGTGATGTGCTCGAGCTTGGTGGCCGTCGGGTCGAGCTTGGGGTCGGCGGTGTAGACGCCGTCGACGCCGTTCTTGCCCATCAGGACCACCTCGCACTTGGTCTCGAGGGCCCGCTGGGCGGCGACGGTGTCGGTCGAGAAGAACGGCATGCCCATGCCGGCGCCGAAGATGACGACACGGCCCTTCTCCATGTGCCGGATCGCCCGGCGCGGGATGTAGGGCTCGGCGACCTGACCCATGGTGATGGCGGTCTGGACCCGGGTGTCGACGCCGAGCTTCTCGAGGAAGTCCTGGAGGGCCAGGCAGTTCATGACGATGCCGAGCATGCCCATGTAGTCGGCACGGACCCGGTCGATGCCACGCTGCTGGAGCTCGGCGCCTCGGAAGAAGTTGCCCCCACCGGTGACGACCGCGATCTGGACCCCGGCGCTGGACACCGACGCGATCTCGCGGGCGATGGCCTGGACGACGTCGGGGTCGACCCCGACCTTGCCGCCACCGAAGACCTCGCCGGACAGCTTGAGGAGGACGCGCTTGTAGCCGGTCACGGGGTATCCCTTCGCATGAGAGAAGCCGGTCCGATGAGCTGACTCTCACTCATCGAACCGGCCTCCTCGTTCGTTCTCGGGTGGTCGTGCTGGTCGGAACCCTATCCCTCCGACTCGTCCGGGCGTAGGCCCGGAGGAGTCAGGATCAGGCGCCCACCTCGAAGCGGACGAACCGCTTCAGGGTGGTCCCGGCCTCGTCGAGGACCGCCTTGACCGACTTCTTGTTCTCGGTGACCGACGGCTGCTCGAGCAGGACGACGTCCTTGAAGAAGCCGTTGAGCCGACCCTCGGTGATCTTGGCGATCGCCTGCTCGGGCTTGCCCTCCTCACGCGAGGTCGCCTCGGCGATCTCACGCTCCTTGGCGACGACGTCCTCGGGGACCTCGTCACGGGTGAGGAACTGCGGACGCATCGCGGCGACCTGCATCGCGGCAGCGCG
>NZ_JANNML010000244.1:0-5177 GCF_031397825.1 Nocardioides sp. | reverse complement strand
GCGAGATCGTCGAGCGACTTGAGGTGATCGGGATCCCGCGTGACGGCGTGTCGATCCTGCTCAGGGAAAGTGCCGTGGAGAACTGGGGCACCGGCGGCCAAGCCGCCAGCGACTATGACCTTGGATTCGAGGTCACGGTCTGACACGAAACCCAATGCTTCGTATGGAGCGCCGGGCACGGAGCATCGAGCGAAGTGCTCGACCGACACGATTCGGCAGGTCTGGATGGGTCCGGGTCGCAGTCGCGCAGGTTCCGCCAGTGAACCGATACCCCTAGGGGAGATGGCTGATGTGATCAGCACGAACCCACCGGGTGTCGCGTCAGATCGAGTGCCGTGCGACCTTCCTGGCATCTGTCTCGAAGGTCTCGACTCGGCACCACCGCTCACTTGTCAAGCACCGGACCCGACCAGTCTTGGAGCGCCGTCCACATCAGCGCTACTGCCTGATCGCCGCGACCACGGCTTGAGTTGCACTCTCATTCCCACGCCGTCGGACAACGTGGACTCGCCGGGTTTCGGTCCTGGTGAGGACTCGGCAGATGCGTGTCTCGAGTCCCTGGACGTCACGACGAAGGACCCTGTCGAGCTTGCGCGTCGGGGGCGAGGCTGAGTGGAGGCGCCAACTCGATGGTGTCGGCGATCAAGCAGCGGGAGACGGCGATGATGTACTGGAGCGGCGACGGCGGTTGGGCAGACAGTGGGGCCGGCTATGTGCTGATGGTCCTCGGGATGGTGCTGTTCTGGGGCGCGATCGTCGCTGCGTTCGTGTTCGTGCTGCGGCAGCCGAGCAGGCAGGATCACTCCGCTCGTGGGATGGTCGCGGCGCACCGCACGGCCCAGCAGGTGCTGGCTGAGCGTTTCGCTCGGGGTGAGATCGACAAGACCGAGTTCGAGAGCAGGTCGGCCACGCTGCACGGTCAATCACCGTTGTGAGGAACGCCGACAGCACGGGGCCGAGGTCGCTGAGCCGACGACAGGTCTTCCAGGTCGGTGGAGTTGCTGCGGTCGCAGTCGGCGGCAGCTGTGCCGGGATCCGGCTCCTCGACCAGCCGTCCCGGACCCTCGTCGGTCCTGGGTCCGCAGCGGTCGCGCGGGTCGAAGCGGCGCGTTCCACCTCAGGCAGGGTGGTCCGGCGAACCCTGACCGCGGCCCCTGCCGACGTGGATCTCGGTGGTCGGGTCGTGTCCACATGGGCCTATGACGGATCGGTCCCGGGGCCAGAGATCAGGGTCGGCGCCGGTGACCTGTTGCAGGTCCGTCTGGTGAACCAGCTTCCCGAGCCGACCACGGTGCACTGGCACGGTCTCGCGCTGCGCAACGACATGGACGGGGTCCCGGACCTGACCATGCCCGCGGTCGCCCCTGAGGAGGCGTTCGACTACAGCTTCGTGGTCCCCGATCCTGGCACCTACTGGTTGCACCCGCATGCCGGGATCCAGCTCGACTACGGCATGCAGGCTGCCCTCGTCGTGGAGGACCCCGACGAGCCCGGCGGCTACGACGACGAGGTCGTCCTGATCCTCGACGACTGGACCGATGGCTGGGGGCAGCCCCCGACGAAGATCCTCGCCGGCTTCGCCCGCGACGGGATGGGCTCCATGGCAGGCATGGGCAGCATGGGCAGCATGGGCGGCATGGATGGCGGCATGGGGGGCGTCTCCTCGGATACGCCCCTCGGCACGGACACCGGCGACGTCGCCTACCCGGCCCACCTGATCAACGGACGCCTGCCCCTGGACCCGGTCACGATCACCTCGGCGCCGGGTCGCCGGATCCGCTTCCGCCTCATCAACGCCAGCGGCGACACCGCCTACAGGTTCGCTGTCGGCGGGCACCGGATGACCGTGACCCACACCGACGGCTACGGCGTCGAGCCACTCGAGATCGACACGCTCATCCTGGGGATGGGCGAGCGCTACGACGTCGTGGTCGAGGTCGGTGACGGCGTCTTCCCGGTCGTCGCCGCACCCGAAGGCAAACCGGACCCGGCTGCGATGGCCGTGCTGCGCTCGACGTCAGGAGCAGCTCCCACCCCCGGGGCGCGACCCGCAGAGCTGACTGGGCGGCTCCTGTCCTACGGCGACCTCGTGCCTACTGCCCGGGCCACCCTGACGGCCCAGGACGTCGACCGTGAGCTTGAGCTGACCCTGGGGATGGCAGACGGAGGTCGGCGCTGGCTGATCAACGGCGCCACCTTCGCTGACCGGCAGCCACTCGACATCAGCTACGGCGAGCGAGTTCGCATCACGATGAGCAACAGGTCGATGATGTTCCACCCGATGCACGTCCATGGCCACACGTTCGCGCTCGCCGGCGACACGGGCACCGGCATCCGCAAGGACACGGTCAACGTGCTGCCGATGCAGACCGTCACGGTGGAGCTGCAGGCCGACAACCCGGGGCAGTGGATGGCGCACTGCCACAACGCTTACCACGCCGAGCTGGGGATGATGACCGTCCTCTCCTACACGCTCTGAGGCTGGTGTCCCTGCCCGGGTTGTGGGGACCTTCGCCCCTGAGCAGGGAGTGCTCGCACTGCAAGTCTGGTCACGGGCGGGAGTTCCCGTCCGGACAGGTGTTGGAGGATCTGATGGGCAACAGCAGCAACTACCCCCTCTACGTGGTCGCGGTCGTCGGCGGAGCTGCCATCGCACTCTGGGCAGGGATGTCGCCCTTCCTGCTGATCGTGCTGGCGTGCCCGCTGATGATGTTCTTCATGATGCGCGGCGGGATGAGCGGCGGCCAGAGCCAGCAGGACAGCAGTCGTCGAGGTCAGCCGGGCTCCACGTCGAGCCGCCCTGCGGACCTCGACGGATCTCACGAACGCATCGATCGGCTGTAGCGCGGGGATGAGGCTCGTCAAGAGCACGTGGCGCACGATCTCGGCAGTCGTCGGGACCCTGATGGGGCTGCTGCCGCATGTGCTGCACCATGCCGGGATCATCTTCGGCGCCGCCCTGGTCACGGGCGCGGCCGGCAACCTGCTCTTCGGTGCACTGGGGCTGCTCTTCTCGATACCGCTACTGCGTCGTCTCTACGCCAGGTTCGACACGTGGAAGGCGCCTGCCGTCGCACTTGCCGTCCTGGTCGCGATGTTCTCCTTGTCGGCCTTCGTCATCGGCCCCGCCATCTCCGGCGACACCGGCCGCGAGACCCCACCACCGGCGGACACACCCGATCACAGCGAGCACTCCGGCCACTGAGGCAACCGAGCGGATCCCGTTCTTGGTCAGGGACTCGGCCAGGGGTTGGCCCTGCAGTCACCGAGGCCCTTGGTCTGCTGCATCATCACCGGCGCGAGGCGTCCAGGACCGGGACACGCGACGTGAGGGTTGCCGAGTGCGTGTCCGACCTCGTGGCTGATGAGGTAGCGGCGGTAGTCGCGCAGGTTGCCGCCGTAGGCGGGGGCGCCGTTGAGCCAGCGCCAGGCGTTGAGGACGACGAGGTCACCGTTGCGACACGAGAGCCGGCCACCGGTGTCCAGCGGCGCACACAGGGCGTCGGTGGTCTCCGGGGTGGCCACGAGGACCCTGATGTCGCCGCCAGCGTCGACACGGGCCAGGGCGTGAGCTCCCGTCGCTGTCCACCCGCGTGAGTCAGTGAGAACCTGGTCGACGACGCCGGCGGCGCCCTGGACCTCGACGGGCACCTCGGCTTCGACCTCGACCGTGTAGGTCGTCAGGGGCCCGACGCCGGTGGGCGTGGTCTGACCGGGGGCCACGAGGAACTCACCGGACCCGTCCTCGGGCAGGCGTGGCGCCTCCGCCACCTGGCGGGCCGACGTTGCCGACGCCAGGGCAGGCGTCTCGGGCGGCCCACCCCTGGACGGTGATGCCTTGGTCTCAGGTCGCGAAGATGGTGCTGCGAGGCGAGGATCAAAGGTCGGGCCGGTCGGCACCCGGGTAGCGCCTCGAGCGTCCGCGCCTGTGGCCGCGGAGGGGGGTAGTCCTTGTGTGGCGGCGACGTCCACGACGGGAGCCGCGGGGACGTCCTGGCGGCCTGCTGGCTCGTTGGCGAAGGTGACGACAGCGGCCGCAGTGACGAGCCCGATGGCTGCTACTGCCCGGCGCCTTGTGCCGGTTCGTGCTCGGCGGTGGGCACCGCTCATGGCGCGGTGCCGTAGGTGAACACGGGCTCCCACGAGGTCCCGGAGGTGGTGGAGGAGAAGAGCCCTTGGTCGCTGGCGGCGTACCAACTCGTGGTGGTCACCTCGAGGGCGCTCGGCTGGCCGGGGACGCGTCCTGCTCGTTGCCACTCGGATGCGGTGCCGGTGGAGGTGTAGACGGTCCCGTCCGGGCCGAGGCCGACGAGGAGGTCGGGTGCAGCCCAGTCGACGAAGGTGAGCGTGGGGCTGCCGGGCACCGCGGTCGACGTCCCCGCCGGGTCGTAGAAGCGGAGCTGACCGGTTCCGGTGGTGGCAAGGGTGACGTCCTGCCCGGTGGGGTCGGCGGCGAGGTCGATGAACCGGCCCTGCGCGACGGTGTCCCACGAGCGGTTGTCGCTGGAGGTCAGCAGCAGCCCTCGTGCTGAGTCGATGCCCCAGGTGCGGCCGTCGGTGGCGACGTCGAGGGCGTGGAAGTCGGCGTCGCCGGCCAGCGAGACGGGCTCCCAGGTGGTCGCGGCGTCACGGGACTCGATGAGGCCGAGGTGGACGGGGTGGTCGGTGCCGAGCTCGGGGTGCCCGGAGGCCAGGAACCGTCCGGGTCCGGCGACCGTGAAGGCCATGGTGTCGTTGCGCACATCACCGACAGGTTCGACGGTTCCCTCGCCGGTGACGCTGAACGTGCCGAGGTGGGCGCCGATGTAGAGCTGCCCGTCGGCGGGGTCCACGCCGATGCCGTGGATGTGACCGACCTCGACACCTCCGCTCGCTTGGGCTGCGGGGTGTCGGTCGGCGCGGGTTAAGGCGAAGAGCAGCGCGGCGATGAGCGCCACGGCGAGCGCGGCGATGATCAGCGCGCTGCGCGGAGACGGCATCCGTGGCCGGGACGTAGGCCCGGGCAGCCGTGCGGTGCTGGTGATCTTCGAGCTGGGCATGGGTTGAACACCTCGACGTGGTCGGTCTGGCGAGCGGGTCAGAGTGATTCATGCGCGGCTGTCGGGGCCACCGTGGTGGCCCCCACACCCCCCCGACCAGGGTCGGTCAGCGCGTCAGGAAGCGAGGAGCTCTTCCAT